>NZ_JANOJV010000055.1:0-21716 GCF_031418915.1 Chamaesiphon sp. VAR_48_metabat_135_sub
CCACCACGAGGACCTCTGAGAGTTTTGTGGGTGGTAGTGGTAACAACATCACAATAAGGGATGGGATTGGGATGGTGTCCGGTAGCAACTAAACCAGCAATGTGAGCGATATCTGCCATCAGGAAAGCACCAACTTCGTCAGCGATCTCGCGGAATTTCGCGAAGTCGATCGTGCGAGAATAGGCAGAATAACCACAAATCAGCATTTTTGGCTGATGCTGTTTCGCTAAGTCCCGAATTTGGTCGTAGTCTAGTTGCTCAGTTTCTTTGTTAACGTTGTAGTAATGGGGTTCAAACCATTTACCAGAGACGCTAACAGGACAACCGTGGGTGAGGTGTCCGCCGTGGGATAAGTCCATCCCCATAATTTTGTCCCCAGGATTGAGCAACGCGAGGAAGACAGCAAAATTTGCCTGTGCGCCAGAGTGGGGTTGAACGTTAGCAGCGGTTGCACCGAATAACTGCTTGACTCGATCGATCGCAATTTGTTCGATCTCATCGACAAATTCACAACCACCATAGTAACGCTTACTGGGCAAGCCTTCGGCATATTTGTTTGTCAGTACCGAACCCTGGGCTGCCATCACCGCAGCAGAGGTGAAGTTCTCACTCGCAATCAATTCGAGATGAGTCCGTTGACGACCTAGCTCGGAACCAATTAAACTCGCGATCGCTGGATCTGTCTCTAGTAAAAATTCTGAGTTAGTTTTTGCCATTCTAGTCTATTAAAAATAGGTTTGGGATTGCTGAATCGATGCGGTGTCCCCGATTATCTATCATAGCTAATGGATCTCCCTCACGTCACCGTCCACTTGAGTCGATCGGTCGAAAACAATCGAGATCGAACTTGCGTCAGCAAGATTAGATACTGTTTCGATCTACTGGGCACAATTACAGTAAGGAAGTTTAGACTAACAAACTCCAAGCAGCGGCTCACCCGCCCCGTAGCACTTTTCGCTTTCCACTAAGTCCGTACCTAACCCAAAATTGAGGGTGCTGTATGTTAGTAGTTATCATCGACAATCAAATTATTGCTCCGCAAACAGTCTGTCAAGCTTGCGTCCTTGCCGATCGCAATGGCCAACCACGCTGGCGACAAGGTAAACTGTGTTGTGGTCGGATCGTCCCCACTCTCAATTGTTGCAATGAAGCTCAATCCGATGCTTATGTGTGTCAGATGGGGTTTAGGTTGGTGGAGGTAGAGGGGATAGGGGATAGGGAGTAGGGAGAAAGAGAACATTTGTATCCAAAATCCAAAATCCAAAATCCAAAATTCCCTACCCTCTATTCCCTATCCCCTAATTAAACTGTTGACTCAAAGCCACTGGATTATGAACGGTGATTTTTTTCTTTTGGATAGAGATCGTCGGATTATCTTCATCGCGTAGATCGCCAAGTAAACGGGTGACAGTTACACGGGTGGAACCAATTGCTTCGGCGATCGCTTGGTGTGATAGTTTGAGATCGATCGTGATGCCGTTACCATTCGGTATCCCAAAATCCCGACATAAAATTAGCAAGAAACTAGCCAGCCGCGATCCCATATCTCGATGAGCCAGAGTTTCGATCATCATTTCGGTTTGGAGTATCCGTGAAGATAAACCTCTGAGCATGATCCAAGACAGTTCGGGATTTTCCTTGAGAGCTTTCTCGAATTGCTCGATCGAAACTGATAGTAACTCCACAGGTGTAAATGCAACTGCATGATAAAATCTGTCAGATCTATTCCCCGTAATCAAAGATAGCACCCCAAATACGCTATTCTCGCGCAGCAAAGCCACTGTAATCTCTTCTCCAGCTTCGTAGACGCGAGACAACTTAACGGCACCTTTAGTGAGAAAATAGACTCGTTCGGCTGGATCTCCAGGAAAAAAAATAGTTTTATTGCGATCGAATGTCTCTAATACAGGTGGAAAAGCTCCTCCAGCCATTTGCTGAAAGACGCTAGCGATTGGTTGATCTTGCATCATGGCTGTCATTTGGCGTTCGCGCTCACTGGAAATATTGGGATTCACAATTTCGGACTTGAATAAGGTTGTGAACCTTTGTGACTGAATATCTCACGATCTCAGTTCTGGCAAACCCAAACTAATTGGCGTGTTTACTCAAGTCTAGACCACCGCATTTATTTAATGGTATTAGAGACTACTTAATCTGACTTGCCAATAGTTTTTTGTATCATAGACTACGGAGTTAGGCTTTAGGCTCTAGGGGTTAGGCTTTCAGGACAAATGTAACTGGCAACTGATATTATGAGCGGTGCGAGTTAAGATGGAGTAATAATTACCTTTGTTAAATTTAAACGGAAAAAACGCCCTAGTAACGGGAATTGCTAACAATAGATCGATCGCCTGGGGTATCGCGCAACAACTCCATGCTGCTGGCGCGAACATCGGCATTACATACCTACCCGACGAGAAGGGGAAGATGGAACGGAAAGTTGAAGAATTAGTTGCACCTCTAAACCCTAGCATTTATCTCCCGCTCAATGTTCAAGATGACGAGCAGATCGATCGAACTTTTGCGGAAGTTGGCGAAAAATGGGGACGGATTGATATTCTGATCCACTGTTTGGCATTTGCAAATAAAGAAGATCTTTCTGGAGATTTTAGTAAAACTTCCCGTGCAGGTTTCGCGCAGGCGATGGATATCAGTGCTTACTCACTAATTCGGCTGGCGGGTGCTGCGAAACCTTTGATGACAGAGGGAGGGAGTATCGTTACGCTCACTTATCTAGGTGGTGTTAAAGTAATTCCTAACTATAACGTGATGGGCATTGCAAAAGCTGGTTTGGAAATGAATGTTCGCTATCTAGCATCAGAATTTGGTGCTCAAAATGTCCGCGTCAATGCTATCTCAGCAGGGCCGATTCGGACATTGGCTTCTTCGGCAGTGGGTGGTATTTTGGATATGATTCACCACGTTGAAGATGTCGCTCCACTCAAACGTACTGTTACCCAAACTGAAGTTGGGAATGCGGCGGCTTTCTTGTCCAGCGATCTCGCCAGTGGGATTACAGGGCAAATTATCTATGTAGATGCTGGTTACGAAACGATTGGCATGTAAATTAGTTGAAAGTTGCGGCTCGCGCTCCTCGGGTTTCCCGAGGCTTCAGCGCACCAAGCAGCGAGAGAAAGTTGAAAGTTGAAAGTTGAAAGTGGATAAAAAATCTTGGGATTTGGTTGACCAGATCGAAACCCAATATCAACTAAGATAGATGCAAGCTTTCTACTCTCTCACTTTTCTTTCAACCTACTAATTTTCAACTTAAATTCCCCACTGCTAGTTGCACCAAAAGCTTGGACACGGATGATATAGGTACCAGGTTTTTTGATTTTACTAAATAGCAGTGAGTTGCTAGTTCCATCCCCACTATCATCATTTTTACCGACACTTTTACCTTCAGCATTGAGTAGAATCACAACAGTATCGAAAGATTCAGAAGTTAGCTCGATTTCAATCCGATCGCCAGCCATTAATTGAATTGTATAATCTCGCGCAAATCCACCCTCTCCGGTCGGAATATCGCGATCGGACAGGAGATCTTTAACTTCTCCATTCGGTGGTAATTGAATAGGTGTGTAGATAAAAATATTATTTTTAGGTCTTGGTTCGATCGTCGTTCTGGGACTAGCAGCAATACCATGAATAATAATCGTCCAACCAATGATTAGACTAAGTATTGGTAAATAGCAAGATCGAATATTCCTCCTAATTGACGTAGCTAAATATTCTCTAGGCTGTCGATGTATCACTTTTAACTTCTTGCACTGAGCGTAGTCTTACGTAGAGAAAAGTGTCAGGTTGTTAGTGAGGTTTAGATTGTCGTGGCTGATAAATAAAACTGTGAACTAGCAAACAGAAAATTCCTAAATTAATCGATATATCCGCCCAGTTGAAGATCGCAAAGTTAATTATTCTCAGATCGATAAAGTCCACGACAGAACCACCAAAAAATAATCGATCGATCCCATTGCCCGCCGCTCCTGCCAAGATTAGACCGAAGCCTAACTGCTCCCAAATATTACTAAAAGTTCTGAAAACACCGATTAGAATCAAAGTTATACTAACGAATAAGGACAACCATGCCAGCCACGGCTGTCCTTCCAGCATACTAAATGCTGCACCATGATTGCGAATATAGGTAAAGTGAAAAATGTTGGGAATGATAGCAATAGATGTTCGCTCGATTCGGAGATTTTCCACGATCGCACGTTTACTAATAATATCGATCGTGATATTAACGATCGCTGCAGTCCAAAAATAATGATTTCTAACTTTCATATATGAAATTCTAATAGAACATAACTCGTCGCAGGACAAAAGAGATCGATGTTGCCGCGCAAGCAAGCACCAATTGACTGATAAGTGGATAGATAGAATACTCAGCGATCGCATCTAATAGATTAAAGCGATCGACTTGCTGCCAATTAATTAAGGCAAATAAAATCAAATAAATAAGTCCAAACAAATGGATAGTTAAAAGTCCGCACAAGCAACTCAAGCCTAGATATTCTAATTTAGGCGATCGCTTAAAGGCAAGCTGTCCGCAGACCCACGACCCAGGTACAAATGCTAATAAATAACCAAACGCAGGCTTCTGGAGATACTCTATGCCCCCACCATCATTAAAAATTTTCAGCCATAGTAATCCAAGTAAGATATAAAAAACTTGAGTCAGTACCCCTGCAGTTCTACCACCCAAACAACTAACTAATAATACTGCACCGATTTGACACTTAAATCCTAGTGGGTATGCCGTAATCCCAGCACTCATCCATTGTAAGGGAGAGCTGATAACATAGACAGGAACAAAGTTTGCACCGATTGTCAAAGATAAGCCAACAATCGTCCAGATGAAAATGTAGGGACGAGAAACAGTCATGAAGGAGGGTTAAGGGTAAAGGGTAAAGGGAGAGTTTGCTATTCTTATTTTTTGTCAGTTTTTTAAATTACGATTTGATTTACTATGTCGATCGATAAATAATAGTCAATCACAAAATGTGTTCGATCGATCGAATCCCAAAGCCCAAAGCCCAAAGCCTAAAGGCTAAAACCTAACTCCTATCCCCCATTGCGATCGAATTCGCGGTAGGATGGACAGTAATTTTGGAGTTTTAAATTTTACATTACAAATTATGTTTAAACGTCTGTGGTCGCAGTTATTTGCTTTAGTACTAGTGGTTGTCGTTGGATTAGCTGGCTGTTCTGCTAGCTCTGGTGGACTAGTCGGCAATTATCGTCAGGACACCGTTACCGTCCTAAATAGTATGAAAGCTGTATTAGAGTTGCCAGATGACTCCCCAGATAAGCCCGCCGCTCAGGCTTTGGCACGTTTGAATATTAATGATTTTTCATCTCGCTATCGTCAAGATCCCGCGCTGACAAAGCTTAGTTCCTTCACTAGTATGCGGACAGCCTTAAACTCTCTCGCTGCTCACTATGCAGCCTATCCCAATCGTCCCCTCCCAGAAAAGCTCAAGACTAGTTTAGAGCAAAAATTTAAGCAGATCGAACTAGCATTACAGCGTGGGGCTTAAATTGGGTTTTAGGCTTTAGGGGATGGAACTTTATTGATAAATGATCTGTCCGAACTGAAAGAGTTGAAGGAGAAGTAGATCTGTAGATCGGCTTCTCCTTTATACTAAAAAGCTTAACTACTCTACCTGCGCTCGAGATCGATACTTATGGGTTTTACGCTACACAAAAATCTTCCTGTTTCACTAGTGAGAGGGTATCGTCAAAAGTGGCATCAAAAATTATTCCTAGGGGTATTTACGACCACTAGCTTAATCGGTCAAGGCTACTATGCTCAGTCAAGCCCAGCACAGAAACTCCCAAACACCGATTATTGTCATGTCCCGCGAACGGAAGTCAACACTAAAAATACACTTCGACTAGCAGCCCAAAAAGGAGATAAAAATAGCCAAACCCAGTATAACGAGATTGTCAAAAAGCACGTAAATTACGTTCAACAGTGTCGGCAAAAAAGTTGGCTGAAAAATCAGGCAATTTGGGTCAGGCTGTATCCTTGCGACACTCGCCCTGGTAACTTAGAAGAAATCTTCGACCATATGGTCGATAAAGGCTATAACCAAGTCTATGTTGCTACATTTTATGGCAAAGCATTACTACCTCGATCGAGTAATACCACTGCCTGGAACTCAGTTTTGACCCAACGGGGAACCGAGAAAACCGACTTGCTCGCCGATGCGATCCAAAAAGGGCACGATCGAGGCTTAAAAGTCTATGCTTGGATGTATAGTCTCAACTTTGGACCAGAATATGGGGTGACTCCAGAAGGACAGTCCGCCGTAGCCATTAATGGTCGTGGTGAAACTACTTTATTTGCAGGTGAAGAGGGTTTTCAAAAATCAGCAGATGGCGATGGGAGTTCGGTCTTATTTGTCGATCCTTATAGTGACAAAGCGCGAGATGATTACGATCGACTAGTCCGAGAAGTAGTCCGTCGTCGTCCCGATGGCGTATTATTCGATTATATTCGGTTTCCACGGGGACAGGGGCCACAATCGATCGCCAGTCAAGTTAAAGACTTATGGATTTATGGCGATGAATCGCGCCAAACTCTTGCCGCCTTAGCTCAAAATAGCAAAGGAACGGATTTAATCGATCGCTTTCTCAACAAGGGTACCATCACGGTTAATGACCTCAAGGAGGTGGACAAACTCTACCCAAACGAAGTTTCGCCCCTGTGGCAGGGACGTACACCCCTAGAAAGCGAAGCTACCATGTCCTACGAGGAAAAATTTCCCTGGATTGAGTGGGATTTATGGCAACTCACCCTCGCTCATGCCAGTCAGGGCGTAGTTAACTTCCTCCAGAAAGCGGCGGAACCCGTAGCACAGCAACGACTCAAATCTGGTGCGGTATTTTTTCCAGAAGCCAATCAACCAGTGGGGCGAAGGGGCTACGACTCTCGATTGCAGCCGTGGGATCGATTTTCAACGAGTGAATGGCATCCAATGGCTTATGCGACTTGCAATCAGAGTAGTTGCATTGTCGATCAACTCCGGCGCGTCCTTAGCGTCGCGCCCCCTAGTGCGGAGGTAATTCCAGCACTAGCAGGGACTTGGAGCAAACCACTGGAAGGTCGTCCATCGCTGGAGGATCAAATGGATGGCATTCGCCGCAATCTTCCCCAAATTCATTCCATCAGTCATTTTGCCTTTTCTTGGCAAGAACCAGAGCTAGATTACTATCGCAGTTCCTGTCAGTTGAAATAACCATTACGGCTATATCCCCGACTTCTGGGCAAAGTCGGGGATGTGTCCCTATCCAGTGGCAATTACGGCTACTCCACAGACGTTAACTTGGTGCGATCTCAAGACCGATGCTACAGATCGAACAGTTGCACCAGTGGTGTAGATATCATCGATTAATAGTACAGTTGAATCGGGTTGTAGGTGAGAATTTATGAGCGTAAATGCACCTGCCACATTTTCTTGGCGTGCCGATTTTGATAGTTTAAATTGAGCGATCGTCGATCGAGTCCGCTGTAAACTCAAATCTAATTTAGCACCTGTGACCTGACAAAAGCTGCGGGCGATTAATTCGGCTTGATTGAAACCTCTACTTGCCATTTTTTCAGCATGGAGGGGAATCGGGATAACTGTTAATTTAGTTGGGATTGGCGGCGTAAATTTTTGCCAACTCTCAGCTAGCCATTCTCCATACACATTGCTGATCGATCGATGTCCATCATATTTGAACTTGGCGATCGATTGTTTAATCGAGCCTTGATATTTACCCCAAGCAAATAGTGGTAGATCTCCTTGCCAATATCGATCGGGTCGAGCCAATTGACAGTCTTGGATTTGACGTTGACAATATCTACAAAAAATGTGTTCTGCCGTGCGATTGCAGAGGGGACAATTTGGCTTGAGAAAGAGATTTAAAGCTCGATTTAGTAATGGTTGTAAAGAATTAAACATGTAAATGAGTTAAAGTTGAAATTTGCAGATGCCAACAATCACTGCGATATCCCTGACTTCGTGGAAGCTTGGAGGCTACTATATCTCTTCAATCAGTTAGAGTTTTTTCGATACATTTATTCAGTTCCCGTGCTAGAAACACAGCATTAGTTTTGTTAAATATAGAAGCATGATCGCCTGGGATTTCGATCGTTTCTAATCCCATCCCCGCCAATCGCTCCCAGCCCTGCGATAGATCGGCTGTGTTGACACTATAACCAGCTTGAAATAAGGTAATTTTGCCTGGATAAACATCGGGGTCGTATGCATAGGAAGCTCGTTCGTTGATTTCGACCGATCGAGTCCAATTTTGTTGTTGTGAAGATGTCAATCGATTTGGCTGTTGTAGATCGGTTTTTATGAGTAAGTTTTGCTCGAAAAGATCGCGTATCTGCTTCTTGTTTTTTCGCCATGTATCGCGAACACTTCTTCGGTACATTTCTAGTCGATTCATCAATTTATAGTAGAGAAACTTATGACCATATTTAAGTAAGAGTTTTCCAAATCTCCGTGATTGTTCTGATACTGAAACTCCATCTTCTACACCAGGTGCAGGCGTATCAAAGATAGCTAGCAGGGCAACTTCTTCACCTTGTTGTTTGAGTTGATGTGCCATTTCCAACGCAACATAACCACCAAACGAAAACCCTCCAAAATAATAAGGGCCGTGGGGTTGGATCGATCGCACCTCCCAGAGATAGTAAATAGCCATTTCCTCAATTGTAGGAAAGGAGATCATTTGATTATCGAGATCGTAGGGTTGAATGCCATAAAATGGTAAATCTGTGCCTAAATTTTTTACTAATGATTGATAAAATAATAAGCATGGATCGAGAGAATGAATACAGAAAAATGGTGGTTTCGACCCTTGGGGTTGAATCAGTAGCAGAGTGGCAGAGATCCTATTTTGGGATGTTTTAGTTAATTGTTCGGCTAGTTGTACCACAGTTGGCGAATTAATTAAGATAGATAATGGTAATTGAATTTTTAATTGTTGTTCGATTTTAGTAAATAGTTGAATCGCAAATAGTGAATGACCACCTAGATCGAAGAAGTTGTCATTGATATCGATCTGTTTGAGTCCCAATACTTCTTGCCAAATCTTTGTTAAAATTTCTTCGGTCGGATTTCTCGGTGCAACAATGCTAGATCCAGAAGTAGTTTGAGGTGGATTTAATGCTAGTAGTGCGCGACGATCGATCTTACCATTAGGTGTGAGCGGAAATTCCTCGACCGTGAAGATATCACTGGGAAGCATATAATCGGGTAAATAAAGCGACAAATAAGCCCGAATATTTTTAGGACTTAGATTTGATAAATATTTGTCGATCTTAATCTTACCATCGGGAAATAACAACTTATAAAAAGGATTGCGTAATATCGGATGTTGGTGATGGAGTGAGTCATAATAAAAGCTTACAACCTCCCCATTTTTACCGATTAATCTACCTTCGATTCGATAGTCAGGATTGATATTATTATCACTCAAATATCCCGCACAGGTTGCTTCGATTCGATCGCCTGCAATGACATCGATACCAGGATAAAAAATCGGGAAATAGACAGGCAGCCATGAATACTCCTGGGCTAAATTATCGATGACGATATCGGGTGCGGTATATAAATTCAGCCACAATAAGAAACCATCAAATCGAGCTGGTTTGGTGATGCTTAAATTAATGTCCTGACGATATTCACTTGCTGTCGCTGTGGTGAAAACTAAGTCTTCAAAAATACCACTATCGGAGATCAGACTAGTCTGCGGCAGGTTTTTGACGCACAGGCGGAGATCGAAAGGTTGTCCGACCAGATCGAATATTTGCTGGGTGTAATGTCCGGTTAGCTCCTGAAAGCTTGGATTGTTGAGTAGTTCATCGGGTAAGGTAATCGCGGCAATTTTAGTAACGCAGCGGTGGGGTATCGTCAAACCATTTGGCTTGAGCAAATGGCGAGCATCATTGAGTAACGGAGCAACACCTTCAGAACCGCCAATGGTACCGATAATTTCAGATAAACAAACGTCCACCAGTTCGGGAAGTTCGATCTCTGTTGAATAACCGTAAATTGGGATAATTTTGTCCTGCAAACCAAGCTGCTCGATTAGCATTGTAGCTTGTTGAAAGGCGGTTTCAGATGCTTCGATTGCATAGACTTTTTTAGCACCTGCGGCGATACAAAAACGGGCGAGTAGAGCATCTTTTCCCGTACCAATATCCACAACTATTTTATTCTCTACTACTCGATCGATCGCCTGTTGATAAGCTTGGTTGCGAGGTAAATCGGTGGTCATTGAATGGTACAACAATTCGTCATACAGCGGATATTCGCCGATCGACGGCCACCACTGCATTTGTAAGTGCTGTTGTTTGGGCACTAGATAGGCAGCTAAACTTTTTTGACCCGATTGTTCGTCTCGATCGATAACGATAGCTTCCTGGACGGCTGGGTGGGCATTCAGGACAGTTTCAATCTCGCCAAGTTCAATGCGGAAGCCGCGTATTTTAACTTGTTCGTCGAGACGACCAAGAAATTGGAGATTTCCGTTGGGTAAATATTTCACCAGATCTCCAGTCTGATATAGCCGCGCCGATAAATCTGGATTGAAGGGATTGGAAATAAACTTTTGGGCGGTTAATTCCGGCTGATTGAGATAGCCGCGTGCGAGTCCAGCTCCACCAAGATACAGTTCTCCAGCGATACCGATCGGACAAAGGGCACGATGTTTGTCTAGTATATATACTTGAGTATTAGCGATCGGTCTGCCGATCGGTATTTCTGGCATTGACATGTCAGCATCGAACTTAGATAAGTCGCACATGAGTGCGCTAATCGTTGCTTCTGTTGGGCCGTAAGCGTTAATCAGTCTGACTTGCATCCCAACAGATCTTTGCCATTCCAGCAGCCTTGCAGGAGCCGCTTGTTCGCCGCCAATTATCGCCAATCGCCAGGACGGCGGAATTGTTAGTTTATCTGCATCCAGTCTTGCTGTCAGTTCGTGCCAATAGGCGGTGGGTAAACTAGTAACGGAGATCTCCCACTCTTGACATTGTTGGAGAAAGGCTTGTATCGATGTCAACATGGCATCATTCCGCAGTATCAGCGTTGCGCCAGCCGTCAGACAAGTGTAGATTTCTTCCGCACTGACATCGAAGTTAAGCGATGTAAATTGGAGGACTCGATCGATCTGGGTTAGTTTTGATTGAATCTGCGCGGCGATCGTATAATTAACCAATGAATGGTGTTCGATGAGAACTCCTTTGGGCTTTCCAGTCGAACCTGATGTATAGATGACATAAGCCAAGTTGTTGGGTTTGACTTCAGTTACCAAATTTTGCGCGCATTGCTTTTGGATATCTGGCAAATCGATATCCAGACAGATAACCTGCGCTTGATGGATGGATAGCTTTTCGACTAATTGAGACTGAGTGAGAATTATGGGCATCGCTGCATCTGCGACGATGAAAGCGAGACGTTCTTGCGGATAGTCTGGATCTAGAGGTACATAGGCTCCCTCAGCCTTGAGAATACCTAGAATACCAACGATCGTGTCGATCGATCGATCCACGCAAATCCCCACCAGGACATCGGCGGTAACGCCTAAAGTTTTCAGATAATGTGCTAGTTGATTCGCCTGATTATTTAACTGTCGATAGGTAATTTCTTCTGCTTCAAATACAACAGCAATGTTATCTGGACTTTTTTCTACCTGCGATTCAAATAGCTGATGGATACATAATTCAACTCCAAAATTCACCTGAGTGTCATTCCACTCCACTAGGATTTGATGCGCTTCTACTGCTGATAATAATGGCAGATTTGCCAGCGATTGATCGGGATTGTCAACAATACCTTGGATGAATACCGTTAACTGCTCTAGCATCCGATCGATCCTATCCTCATCCAGGAGATTACTATCATAATAGCAGCAACAATTATTGCCTCGATCGGGGATAATAAATGTCAATCCGTGAGTGGATATTGAAGGCTTTTCTGATAGAGTTTTAACTCGATTGATACTAACAGGTCGTCGATCCTCAAACCCGATCTTAGCTAATGGTTGAAGTTCGGGATATCGCAACACAATATCGCGTGGATACGTTTGATGTTGTTTTAGTACTTTTAGTTCTCGATCGATCGATTCAAAAGCTTCTGCAAAACCTTGTTCGGGGTTGAGATCGATTCTAGCTGGAACTCGATCGACAAATAAATCGGGTACGCCGATAAGTTGACTATCTAATTCTGGATATTTTATCGCAATATCAAAACAGTCCTGCTGAGAGATTCGACTCAGATAAGTAATGACAACCGCAACTAAGAAATCGGCTAAATTCCATGTCGGTTGACGATCTACCAAAAATTCAGTTATCGCTGATGGAATAGTCCAATCTTGACTAGCAAATTTAGGTTGAAAGCTGTTATCTTTTGATGAATATGGAACGGCAATTGGATTTAATGTTGCTAGTCTCTGCACCCAGAAACATTCATGCTTAACTAAACCTTTTTCCAAAATCTCGATTTGCTGGGCGATATCTGAATCGAGATCGGTAAATCGATCGCCAACTTTTAGCTTTAATCTATGAACTAATTCCAGCATAGATAGCGGTTCGCCATCTAAAGTTTGGACGTGAGAGATCGAGAGATCTTGACTGGTTGTCGCGACGATCGATCGATCTGATTCGATCGCTACAATCGTTCCAGGCATTAATCCAGAATAACAATTTAGAATTTCAGCTTTGGAAATAATAATTATTTTGTTGGCAATTGCCAGTTTTGGCATACCCAAAAAATTCTCATACCGACCAAAATCTAGAGCGCGAATTGTTGCATCAATACTCAGAGCAGACTGATGCCAATTTAAGATACATCCTGGACTAGGTTTTCTGGAACCAGTGAAATAGCTACGTGCTTGCGAATCTTGCTGGGTTAATGATACTTGTCCAGTCGCAATCTCTTCAATTAATTCTGAAAATGAAGAGACGATCGTTTCATAGCATTTACTATTAAGTGTAGCTCCAGTTTCACGCTCATCAAGATCGAAAGATATCTGTTTAAGAATATCGCCACCATCAACCAAAGCAGTCATTTGATGCCAAGTAATCCCATGAACCTTCTCTTGATTTATAATTGCCCAAGATGGAGCATTCATCCCACCATATTTCGGTAATGGCCCATCATGACAATTAATCGCAAATTGACGTGGCAATGCCAGGATTTCAGGTGAAAGAATCGAAAGATTGGAAATACTGAATAAATAATCGAATGGTTGCTGGCTTAAAAAGCCCAGCACATCTGCTGTTGGATCGATCGTTGCAATGCCGTGTGAATCTGTCCAGGTATCGATCGATTTACCTGTAGAAATAATCCCTAATATTTGATGGCCGCAATCTAATAGATGTTTAGCACAAGGGATTAGAAAAGACTCACGCCCAATTAGAAAACAGCTAAATGTTTGATAAACAGGAGCCATACAGGAAAATAGAGGATACCAATTATTTTAATTATCTTGGTATATACTATCTCTATTTTTCCAAAATTGTAATATATTTGGGCACTATTATAGTTACCTAATGTGGCTCGGATAGAGATTGAGGTAGTAGGGGCAATTCATGAAGCGGCTCGCGCTCCTCGGGTTCCCCGAGGGTTTAGCGAGACAAGACATTGCCCCTACTACCTCAATCTCACGAGATCGCCCAACCTCTTGCAAAATAATCAGTCGATAGTCTAATTAACCAATTTTTTGAACCTCTTCTTGCCTACCTGTAACACTTTTCCCACTAGTGACGCAGCGTCATCATAAGTGAGTTCGATATCAGAAATGGGTTGTCCGTCCAATTTGACAGCACCACCCTGAATCTGGCGTTTGGCATCATTGCTACCAGAACATAAACCGCTAGCAGACAGGAGTTGGAAGATTCTCGCCGGAAAAGTGACCCCAGAGATCGAAAATTCGGGGATGCTCTCACCACCTGCATTTTGACCTGGTTTGGTAATTAAGGCGATCGAGTCTGCTTGCGCTTGAGCGGCTTGAGTCTCACCGTGATACTGAGTAACCACTGTCAAGGCGAGGAGTTTCTGCGCCTCCCTGGGGTTCTCAGGTAGCTCATCAAGAGAAAGGTCGGTTAAGAGCGTAAAGTAATCTTTGATGATGCTGTCGGGCGTTTTCTCTAGCTTAGAGTACATACTTAAAGCATCTTCACCTAAACCAACATAATTATTTAGGGATTTGGACATTTTCTGGACTCCATCGGTGCCTAATAAAATGGGCATCAATAAGCCAAATTGAGGCGTATGTCCGAAATGACGTTGCAAATCTCGCCCAACGACTAAATTAAACTTTTGATCGGTACCACCGAGTTCCACATCTGCTTTAACAGCTACCGAATCGTATCCCTGCATCAGCGGGTACAAAAACTCGTGAATAAAAATTGGTGTTTCTTTTTCATAGCGCAGTGCAAACCCTTCTTTCGCTAACATTTGCCCAACTGTCATCGTTGAGAGTAGTTCGAGTGTTTCGCTCAGATCTAGCTTGGATAACCACTCCGAATTGTAGCGGACTTCCAACCGTCCCGGCGTATCGAAATCGAGGATCGGTCGAACCCTGTCGAGGTAAGCTAGAGCATTAGTCGTAACTTGCGCTGGCGTGAGTTGGTTGCGCACTTCCGATTTACCAGTCGGATCGCCAATGCGGGCGGTAAAGTCACCGATAATTAAGACAGCAGTATGTCCGGCATCTTGGAAAGATCTCAGCTTCCGCAGGGGAATACTATGTCCGAGGTGGATATCCACACCTGTGGGATCGATACCAAGTTTCACTCGTAGAGGTCTATCTGTTTGAGTTAGCCGCTGGGCAAGATTTTCAGCCGGATCTGGAGAATTTGGTTGATGGGGAAAAATCTCAGTCACGCCCCGAAATAACCAATCGAACCGATCTAATACTGGCACAGGTAAACTAACAGTCATAGTAGATAATGAAAATCGAAGGGGATCTCAAAGCAGTTCCAAGTTAAGCTTATTATAGTTACTACAGAAACTGAAATATTTTTATCAGCTCGTTCATGTTTCGAGCTACCAATTTACCTGAATTGGCGATCGCTAGTCTATAATCACACTCATATCATCCGATCCAGACTCTCACTCATCAAATCCCTTCCATCCGAGATCGTCACAGATAAAGCATTTCTGATGAAGATGAGGTGCAAATTAAGCCTACAGCCCAAAGCCTAAAGCTTAACCCCTAACCCCTACCCCTAAGCAAGTGTCTTCTAGAGCTTTAAAGAAAAATAAACCTCAACCGATGGGGCGCAAACCAGAGAATGGTAGCTTCTTCGGTGGTATCGGTCAAATTGCAGGTGGTACCATTTTAGGTGTCACAATGTTAGCTAGTTCGATCGTCGCTGGCGGATTAGTTGGTTTGGCAATTAGCTTCCGCAACTTACCAGATGTGCGGGTATTGCGCAGTTATGCGCCAACAGAAACTACCTACATCTACGATGTCAAAGGGGTGCAACTGGCGAGTCTCCACGATGAAGCCAATCGCGAAGTCGTTCCACTCAACCGGATTTCGCCAAACTTGAAACGATCGTTACTGGCGATCGAGGATAGCCATTTCTACTATCATCAAGGTGTGAATCTCACAGGTGTGGGGCGGGCGATAACCGCTAACTTTAAAAAGGGTGGCGTGAGTGAAGGCGGTTCGACGATCACGATGCAGTTGATCAAGAACTTATTTTTATCCCAAAAACGCCAATTTAGTCGGAAGTTAGCCGAAGCAGTCTTATCAATCCGACTCGAACAAATTTTCCGCAAAGATGAAATCCTAGAAATGTACCTCAATCAAGTTTATTGGGGACACAATAATTATGGAGTAGAAACTGCTGCCCAGAGTTACTTTAACAAACATGCATCCGATCTTAACTTAGCAGAAGGGGCGATGATGGCAGGCGCGATCGCCGCACCAGAAAAGTACAGTCCATTTACCAACTTCAAATCAGCTAAAAAGCGGCAAGAACAAGTTTTAAATAGGATGGTAGAACTAAACTGGATTACCGCAGCCGACGCAAAAAAAGCCAAAGATTATAAAATTAAACTCGGTAAAATCAAAACTTGGCAAAGTAGTAGACTTCCCTATGTTACAGACACCGCGATCGAAGAACTAAATCAACGTTTTGGTAGGGAAACTGTCCGTAAAGGTGGAATGCGGATTCAGACTACGATCGACTATAACTTCCAAATGGCTGCCCAAAAAGTTGTGGCAAATGCTTACGACAGATTGGGCAGAAATAAATACCAAATTAGTCTCGTCGCGATCGATCCGCGCACTCATTTTGTCAAGGCAATGGTCGGTGGCGTGGATTACAAGAAAAGTAATTTCAACCGCGCTATGTACGCGAATCGTCAACCAGGTTCTTCCTTCAAACCTTTTGTCTACTACACCGCCTTTGCTACTGGAAAATTCACTCCCGATTCAACGGTTTATGATACTCCCGTGCGCTATCGCGATGGTAGTGGCTACTACGCCCCCCGCAACTATGGTGGTGGCTATTCTGGACCAATGAGTATTCGCAGTGCGATTATGACATCCGCCAACGTCCCAGCCGTAAAAATGGGCAAAGAGGTAGGACTCGATAAAGTCATCCAAACCTGCCGGACGCTGGGCATTAAAAGTCCGATCGAACCCGTCGTGTCCTTACCTTTGGGCGCGATTGGCGTGACCCCTGTTGAAATGGCTGGAGCCTTTGCCACATTTGCCAGTAATGGTTGGCAATCCGAGACTACCACGATCCTGCGAGTAACTGATAGCGATGGCAATGTTTTACTAGACAATACGCCCCAACCCCAGCAGGTACTAAATCCCTGGGCAACAGCCCAAATCAACAGTGCCCTCCAGTCTGTAGTCAGTGGCGGTACTGGTAAACAAGCCTATCTCGGTCGTCCAGCCGCCGGAAAAACCGGAACCACTTCCTCAGAAAGAGATGTCTGGTTTGTAGGCTACGTGCCCCAGCTAGCTGCCTCTGTTTGGATTGGTAAAGATGACTACACCCCTCTTGGTAAAGGGGTCACAGGTGGTACCTACGCCGCACCAATTTGGCGGAGTTTCATGCAAGAGGCACTCCAAAATGAACCAGTCGAATCTTTCCAATCTCCAGCTAAGTTTAAACGTCCGGGGAGTTGAGTTTGGGGTTCGGGATTCGGGGTTTGGGGTTCGGGATTCGGGTTTCGGGATTAGATTGGATCTCAATTGCACCCAGTCTCCCAGTCCCCCAGTTACCCCTCTCCTACTTATCGATTTCTGACTTCATTCGATCGAGGGTTTGATTCATTTGCTCGAACATTTGGAGCGGAGTCATCCCAAACTGGCTCATCTGAGTGTTCATTTGTTCGACGGTCATTTTCGCCATAAAATCATCGGAGAGTTCAAACCGCTTCATAAAAATCTTGTAGCGATCGAGTAATGTTTCCATGCGTTCGATAAATACGATCTTACCGTCGCGATCGAACTTACCATACTTACCGCCTAACTGTGTCAGTTGCTGATAATCTTCAAACAACTGTTTGGCTTCTTGTTGGATGATGTCAGAATCAAAAAAGCTCATGACGGAAAAGGTAGTAATAAGGTTAAAATTGAGGGGCACGACGATTGATGCTCGTGTTCCCATTCTAAGTCAGTCTCGAACCACTGAGAACTGCGGTTTCCCGTATTTGAGGATCGGTTAATGTTCGACCGCACTACACCCAAAAATCGTCAAGTAGCGATAATTTTAGCGTTCGCAGGTATGACGATTCCTGTAGCTGGATTTCACAAATTTTATCTAGGACAACCCATCTGGGGTATAGTTTACCTATTATTATCCTGGACTCCAATTCCCCATATTGCTTCAGCGATCGAAGCTGTCTGGTATCTTACTCAAGATAGTACCCACTTTGACAGCAATTTTAACTCCCTCGCTGCAACTATTTCCACATCGACGATCGTTGCTCCGCCGATGGCGACAGTAGCTGAATCGATCCGCGAGTTAGACAAACTCCGCGCTGACGGTTTAATCTCCGAATACGAATTCGAGCAAAAACGTCGTCAATGGTTGGATAGGGCGTAATTCAGTTGAAAGTTAAAAGTTGAAAGTGAATAGCCGGAAGATTGAACCTGCCATAATCTCTAAAACCTAAAACCTAAAACCTAAAACCTAAAACCTACCCTCTACCCTCAACTCTATTGACTCACGATCCTGCCCGTACCGTTCAGTTTTTTTTTAAAATGTCTTTACGATCGCGTATTATTGAAGACCCTTATTATCGGTTTAAGTCAGCATTTGAGATTGCGGTAGCCGCCGATTTAGGTATCCAAATTGATGTCAATCAGGCTGGTGTTGATGATTGGTTGCGTTTACCAGGAATTTCAATTCATCAGGCACGTCAATTAGTTGCGTTGAGTCAAGCTGGGGTGGCTTTTTATTCGATTTCCGATCTGGCGGCGGCACTGAACACCCAAATATCGAGACTCCAGTGGTTGGCTCCAGTACTAAGCTTTCAGTATTACGATCGAGCCTTAGCCCTACCATCTGTCAATATAAATCGATCGACACTAGATGAATTAGCCCAAATTCCCCAGATTTCCCCAGAATTAGCCACCGAAATCATCAACCAACGCGAACAGGGTGGCAAGTTTACAGATTTAGTTAATTTCCAACAAAGGCTGGGATTATCCGGCGAATCGATCGGCGAATTAATGCACTATTTACAATTTTGAGTTGCTGACTTCGGCGGAGATCTTTACCCCCCAACCCCCCTTGGAAAGGGTGGCTTTCCGGCTCCCTCCCCTTTCCAAGGGGAGGGCTGGGGTGGGGTAAAAATCTCCGCAGTAATTTTCAAACCGACTGTAGCGCAGCCACCAATCGATCGTTTTCGGCAATAGTCCGCACAGCGACGCGGAAAAATTTATCGCCAAGTTCGGGAAAACTCAGACAGTCGCGAATTAAGATCTGATGTTGTTGCAGCAGTTGAGTTTGAAGTTCCGTCACAGATCGATCCGATCTAACTAAAATAAAGTTTGCAGCCCCAGGATAGGGGTGTAAACCAGATACCTGCTTCAATCCCTCGAACAAGCGATCGCGAGCGGGTGCGAGCCAATCCCAGGTTCGCTGTTGAAACTCAGTATCGGGCAGCACGGCGATCGCAGCGGCTGCGGCCAGAGCATTGACAGGCCAAGGATCGCGCCAATTTTTCCAGCGATTTAATCGATTAGGATGAGCGATACAGTAGCCTAGTCGCAATCCTGGCAAACTATAAAATTTGGTCAGCGATCTCAAGACGACCAGATTGGGATATTGGCCAATAAAGGGAATTAAACTTTGCTGTTCTGCTGGGGGTAGAAAGTCCATAAAAGACTCATCAATTACCACCAGGTCAAACCGTTCCAAATGAGGCAGAATTGTCTCCTGTTGACAAATTTGCCCAGTAGGATTGTGGGGATTGTTAATTATCAGTCCGAGGGCATGGGGAATTTCCGCTGGTAGATGGCGCAAGGCAAAATCTAGATCGCCAATTTCCCCATCTGGCATCATCATCGATCGAGTGATGATTCTCGTCCCAAAAGTTTGGAGCGATCGCCAATAGTCCCCAAAGGCTGGTGTGGGGATGATGGTGGTGTTGAGTTTAGAAAACTCTAACGCTGCCCAAGTTAATAGTTCCGCCGCCCCATTGCCTGGTAAAACCCACTCAGGAGCGATATTGTGATGACTCGCGATCGCCTGACAGAGTTCGGGATAATTGGGATCGGGATAATTAGTCAGATTGTCTATGTGCAGCTTAATCGCAGCGAGTGCCGCAGGCGGAGGGCCTAACGGACTGATACTCGCTGAAAAATCTAAGATAAGAGAGGGGGGACAGCCCGCTACTGTAGCTGCCCAGTTTGGGTTCCCCCCATGTTGTGGTCGATTCAAACAGTCTTCCCGAATGTGGATTCAGTCAAATTAGTCGTCTTTGCTTTCAGACACTTTGTCTTTGAATAGTTTACCTGCAGAGAATGCAGGTACTTTAGTTGCGGGAATTTCCATTTTCTCGCCAGTTCTAGGATTACGACCTTCGCGTTTTTGGCGATTTCTGGGTTCAAAGGAACCAAATCCTACCAGAGTAACCTTGTCACCTTTGGATACCGCTTCCATAATGGCTTCTAATGCTGCTGACAACACTGTGTCGGCTTGCTTTTTGGTCACGCTAGCTGTTTCAGCTACCCGATCGACTAATTCACCTTTATTCATGTGTAGATCTCCGTTATTGATTTTGTGAATGGACAAAGCACCTGACCATTGTTCCGGTTGGTGCCAGCTTTGATAGTTAGTGGAAATCAGACTTAATTCTAAGCTTAAAACGGCTTAGGGACTGAACTTCGCTCTCGAAGTTCGCATGTTTTCTGGCAATTTTAGGGCTTGCCTTCACAGCAGGAATTGCCACTAAGTTGCTGAAACTCTCATGCGATATTACTTCCACTGCATTATTCTAATGTCTACAAGCCTAATCTGGATCGCTGAAAGCTTTAATTTATGTTGATTTTCATTATTTTGCGTATTATTTCTGTAAAAATCGAGCAAAAATAGGGGATTAGACACTCAGACAAGAGATTGAGAGACTAATCTTATCGTCACTAATTCACTATTGCTGAAGATCCAAAATCTCAGCACTCGATCGACAGGAAATAGGGAATAAGCACTTGCATCTTGTCAGATACCTTGGATTTTTCGCCTATTTCCCATTGTTTGTTATCAATCTATCTACCGATCATCAATCTAGCGTCAACACCAGGTGTGTAATTGACCTGGCCCTTGTTGTCGTTAAGAATTTGGGGTGTGAGTAAGACCACAACCTCTTGGCGTTGATTGGATTTGTTGGTACTGCGGAATAGCGCACCTAAGATGGGAATATCGCCAAGGATGGGTACTTTGGAGACACTGGTGCGATCGGATTCTTGGATAATTCCTGATAAGATCAATGTCTGACCATCGCGTAGGCGAATTTCACCAGAGTTTAATGTCCGCGATTGTAAGAGGGCGATATCACCATCAGCAGTAGTGATCGTGCTACCGATCGAAGATACAGTAGGAATGACAGCTACGGAGACAAAACCATTATCATCGATCCGATTTACCAAGATATCCAGAATTAGACCAGCTTGCTTGATGATTGGCTCTCTAGTACTGGTAGTTGCGCCAGTACCAGAAACAGTGTTGATTTTAAAGCCACCAAAGACATCTTGGGTTAGATTAACATTAGTTTTTTGACCTTCTTGAACTACTAAAGTAGGATCGGTTAAAATCTTGCCATTTCCACTGATGATTTGAGCTTGGAGAGTAGATAGAAACTTGGTGGGAATTTGATAGTTGGCAGGTGCGCCATATGTGACTGTAGCTGGAGATCCAGGAGTTACAGATCCAAACGTGAGTTGTCCGCCAGGTGCTACCCGTTGACCTGTTGTGGGGCTGATGACAGAACCATCAGTAAGTTGTCCGCCTACTGGAACGAGTAGACCTGTTTGTGGGCTAATTGCCGGAGCCCCTGTATTGTTAAATGTTGGCGATGCGGTATTGAAAGTTGGGCTTACTACGATGGCATTGCCAGGAGGAACGTAGGCAGTCACGCCTGGTTGATAGGGGTTGGCGGCAGTTCCCACATTTGGACGGGCAGTATTACCCAAGCCAGCACTGTTTCCACTAGTTTGGCTGTTTAAATTTCCGT
>NZ_JANOJV010000056.1:0-42259 GCF_031418915.1 Chamaesiphon sp. VAR_48_metabat_135_sub
AACACATCCTCCCGTAACAATTAAGCCGATCGATCCACAGACAGCACCTAGTAATGGTGTTAAATTAGCGATCGGATTAAACAGCGAACTAAACGAACTTAAGCCCGCCGTAACCCCACTAAAATAGAGTCCAACAGCTAATCCCATGCGATCGGCAGGAAAGAGATTTATGGCTAAAGGAATCGCCCCGTTTGTCGCCCAACTAAAGCAGCAGATAAATAGGACGATCGCGATCGTGGTGGCGATCGCTGATGGTAAGAAAACCATACTTAACAATCCGATTAAAGTAGCCACAATTCCAATTAGCATCGCCCGTTGATTGCCATATTTAACCGCAAACATACCAGCAGGTAGAGCAGAAACAGCAATTGCTAATGATATAATTACCATCAAGAAAGTGGGATCGAATTGGGGCAGATTTATCTTAATAATCTTGGGAAGAGTTTCAAATAGTGCGCGCGAACCCCAAGCAAGACCCCATCCCATTCCAATTAATAAACCAATGTTTGCAAAAGGAATCGGCTGACGTTTTGTAACTGGTAAATCATCATTCATCCCTGGATCGAAATAGCGTAATAGCCCAGTCGCTGCCAATAACACGATCGAGGAAGCCGCAAATGCAAATGCAGGACCGATCGCGAGGATAAAATCTTGAACTATCGGCTTTAAGGCGGCAATAAATCCACCAGCTAGAGTCAGAAAACTCATGGCAATTGGTAATTCGCTCGCAAAGGCATATCTACCAACTAATGAAATTGCAGGTGTCCGAAATACAGTCATTGCCATTGCCCAGGCAATTAATATGCCGGGAATAATCCATTTGACTGCACCAGATAAATCGCCAAAAATGACAATTGCTGGAATCGAGATCGAGATTGCCGAAGTCAAAATTACGCCCAAGGAAATAATTCCAAATTTGGTCGCCAACCACCGATATGCTCGATCTGATAAACTCCCAAATAAAGGTTCTAAAATTACTGCAATTGCATTTTCGACAATTAACAATAAGACTGCTAATCCTGGACTAAATCCATAACTAACTAACAGTTTTGGTAGGTAAATATTATAAATTAACCATGTCAGTGAAATTGCCCCTTGCAAGGTAGCTAACCCAATAATTTTGTACCAGCTCGCACTTAACATGATTTATATATTTGTACTAAAATATTGCCACCAGCAGTCGATGTCACTCTCAATGAGCGTATATCTACATATAGTACGGAGCTGAGTCTCGATCGGATTTAGCCACATAGTAGTTAATTTAGATCCTAGATTGGGAAGTATGTAGTTATACGACTATTTACAGCAATCGTTGGGGTAGCCTTCCCCGTGCAGAATCGACTCGCTTGTCTGTCAACCATCAAGATCGTCATCGATGCTCATTCTCTGCGCCAGAAGCTCCGCTAACGGGTGTTAATCTACCATATGTCTAAGTTCTCAATCCTGCGGATTTTACCGCTGCTCACACTGATTTTCCCCTTTGTTGCGGTAGCTAGAGATGCCTCCTCGATCTTACCGATGACTTTGGGTCAACAATATACAGGCTTATTAACCCGATCTCCTAGCAATCCCCAAGGCGAAGTCTGTTATGGATTATCCGTCGAACCAGACACCCGCATTACACTCAGAGTCAAAACTGCTGGAGTGGGGATTCTGAAATTTGCCGTCTATGACAAAACCAAAGGATTGCGATTTTTTCACAATGATGTGAGCAACAAGCAGCAAGCGGATAGAGCTGTTCCCACCGACTCTAGGTTTAGCTTTCCCGCTGTTAGTGAGGTATCGCAACTCTGCTTGACGACGACCAATCCCGATCGCGGTCAGCAGTATAATATTACGGTCACCGGAAAACCTGGCCGCAAATCTAAATCGCGGATTGCCCTCCGCCCCGTCGCTATCGACGGCGCGAAAACTTCGATGAGCAAGCCCAAGCTGTCGGCAGATCTCCCCCTTCCCAAGCCGCCTCCAGCTCCCACCGTAGATATTCCACCCCCACCGATGGGGGAACCATACTGTTATGTGGGGACTTGGCAAATTAGCGATCTCAGTGGATATTGGCTACCAACGATCCAAAATTTTACTCAAGCCACAATTGCCGATCCTCAGATGCTCGGATATGCGAAACTCACCATTAACAAAGATGGTAATGCCGTATTTGAAGCAGTCGATCTAGAGCAAAAATACACACTAAAATCAAAAGAAACTGGAGCAAAAATTGATAAAGTTAGCTTGAGTTTAGCGGGTA
The DNA here is from genome assembly GCF_031418915.1 of Chamaesiphon sp. VAR_48_metabat_135_sub. NCBI lineage: Bacteria > Bacillati > Cyanobacteriota > Cyanophyceae > Gomontiellales > Chamaesiphonaceae > Chamaesiphon > Chamaesiphon sp. VAR_48_metabat_135_sub. Next base: position 2,246 of record NZ_JANOJV010000056.1, read on the forward strand.
ATAGCACCGCTAGATTCCAGGTAAATACCGATAGTACTTTAACATTCAATTCCCAGAATTATCAGCGGACAAATACTAAACTTAACTTGGGTACTAGTCTAAAACTGACTGGAGATCGATTGTTTATGTTGTTTGGCGATCGAGATTCACCTCCAGTAAAATTACCATACAAGTGTCTCGATCGAGATACGATTATCCTGAGAGTCCCGCTACCCACAGGTCAAAAAACAATTCCGATCTCCCTCAAACGAATTAGCTAAGGTGATGTCTCAATACGCTTGTTGTTACTCAGCGACTGAAGTTGCCGCTAGTATTGCAAAGTCCGCCTACGCGGACTAAAGCTAGAACAAATATTGGTTTAACAAAAAGCGTATTGGGTAATGTCTGGGAATAAATGTCCCGAATATTGTCTGAACTGCGATTAGAATAATTGACTAAAAGCCGTTATCTGGATTAATTTTTACCGCACTCTGGGAGGGGATCGATCGACCGTTGGCATCGAGAACGATAAAACTGCTATTGTAGACTGGAGGTCCATTCTCACTAGTTTCAATTCCATTCTGAGTACTGCCCTCATAAACATCTGCTTCGGGCTTGATTCTAATCTTGACAAATCCACCTGTTGCTACTTTAATTACTCCTGCATGAGCAGCAGCAGTACAAATAGAGGAACTGGTGGCATATAGATCGGTTCCAGTAACCTCCGCAATCGAACCGTTCTCGGGGCATATAAACGTAAATTCCCGATCGATCTGGTTTTCTAATCTCAAGTGGTTAGGACTATCACTCCATTGAATTGGTTGGGCTGATTCGGCAGCGGATTTAGAGATCGGTAGTAAAGTTGATGCTAGCACTGAGGACGCGATCGAGCTAAAAATTACAATCGATTTAGTTAATTTAGTGGTAGATAGCATATCAAATATTCACCTATATTCTTGGTTTAGTAGTTGTTGCCACTATCTATACTTATCGATCGAAACTAAAAAATGATTGTGGATCGATCGGCTTAAATAGCTTGCAAATCAACGCCAACAAGTAAGCTTAAATTGGTGGCTACTCACATCTACGATTAGTTAGTTAATTTTATTCAGTCACCACTCCATGAATTGCCCCTAATCCTAACGATTTGGACAAATAACCCTGGTTCCCGTCGCTCCTACCCCTGTCTGGGCGGCAATCAATCGCACTCGTCCATTCTGTTCCAATACCCAACCAATGGCTGGCGGTGCATATCGCTGCGGTGTATTTGTAGTAATTAATTTAGCCTGAACTGCGCGAGCATCTTCCCATAGAGCTTCACTCTCCAAAGGCTCGCTGGCATTCGGTGGCAGTCCACCGCGCCCAGTAATATACAATTTGTTATCCCGCTGACTGGCTCCACAGGCTTGGGAAATTTGGTTGCTCGCATCATTGGGCGCAGCCACAAGTTCGCCGATATCTTTACCAGGATCTGTACCTGGGGTGTTGATGTTGACGGTTCCACTCTGTCCGAAGGTGGAGCTAGCCGTAATATCATTAGTAAACGGTGAATCCTGTCCTTTGGGACGATATTGGATGCCAAATAGTCCTTGACTGGTGATATTAACCTTACCACCCGTGCCATTATATGCATTAGCAGTGATGTCATTATTGCCTGGTAAGGCAACAATTAGGGGACTCCCGATCGTGATATTTCCACCACTACTTTTTCTGTCTAAACTCTCAGAATTAGTCGAAATCTTGCTGTCATTTATCAGCAGTAGTAAATCGTTCAAAGTCAGGAAGAGATCGCCACCACTAACTGTGCCACCATTGGTAGAAATTTCCCCTTTATTTAGGTTGATTCGATTAGCATTAATCGAAATAGTGTTGACCTTTCCTACCCCAATACTTTTGCTAGATATTCTACTCGCATCCAGCACATCGACAACGCCTGTCGTTTGAATTTTGATATCGCCTGTATCACCTTTGCCACCGTCATTATTTGCTGCTACAAATCCACGATTCTGCAATTTTACATTCCTGGCGGCGATCTCGATACCTTTACTATTTCCTATTCCGTCTTTTGTAATAATAGCAAAAATTCCGCCGAGATTTTTTATCGACAAATCTCCACCAGCATCAATAATAATTTTTCCAGTATCACCTTTTCCATTGTTATTATTATCGATTACCGATACTGCATCATCATCATTCTTTGTTGCAAAATCAATCTTCTCAGTTCCAGATATAATTATATTGCCTTTAGTTTTGATGTCAATATTGCCGCTATTTCCCGTACCATTATTAGCTGTGTAGATATTACTAAAATTGGTTAAGCTGAAATTATTGGCTCGAATTTCAATCCCGTTACTATTTCCTTGTCCTGTATTATTTATCCCTGCAAAAATTGTGCCTCGATTATTTATAGATACATTGCCTTTGGCCTCGATTGCTATTTTTCCTGCATCACCTTTCCCATCAGTCTGGGTTAATATCGTTGATAGTGGGTCTCTCTGTTCATATGTTATTAACTTAGGATTATCAGTACCAGAGATAGTTAGATTACCTGTGGTATTAATCTTGATACTGCCACCATTACCTTGTCCATAAGCAGCCGCCTGGATACTGCTGATATTTGTTAGGCTTATATTTGCAGCTTTGATATCGATACCTTGACTATTACCGTTGCCGTTGCCTTTTGGATTAATATTAGCTAAAAGCCCACCCCGATTTGTTATCGTCAAATCCCCACCAGCATCAATGGAGATCTGACCAGGATCGCCTTGTCCACTTGTACTAACAAATATGTTTGATAATGAATTGCTATTATCGGGATCGCCCGTCAAAAGGTTGGGATCGTTAGTGCCAGAAATAGTTATATTACCTGTGGTTTTAATATCGACATTACCAGCATTTCCAGTGCCATTATTAGCTGCCAAAATGCGACTAGCGTTGGTTAGGCTTAAATTTCTAGCTTGGATATCGATATTACCAGCATTGCCGCTATCATTATTAACATTTGTCTCCGCTCCATTCACTAGAGATACATCACTAAATGTTAAACCATTACCAAATACTAATCCCCCATTATCGATCGTCACTGTCCCTGCGGAATTTACACCGCCGAGATCTATTTTTCCTCCAGGTGCAACAATCTTACCACCGCCATCGCTCCCGTCCAACGTAACATTTCCACCAATGAAGCTGATGTGACTTTCCTTACTAGTTTGCAAAGTTCCATAGTTTACGATCCCTCTACTCCCAGAATCGCTCCCACCCATAATTAATTTATTGGGGTTGAATAAAACATTAGGATTAACCGTTAATAACGCGGCATCTCCCGCCCCATTCACCCCGAAGTTGTAGCTTTTACCCCCACCATCGACTAAATCTATGCCATTGGCAGTAGTCGCGAAAAAGGCTTTCCCCACATTCAACCGAGCATTGGTTCCAAATACTACCCCTTGAGGGTTAATTAGGAAGAAATTTGCCCCATTCGTATTTACCAGCCCATTAATATCTGAAAATACTCCGCCAGTCACGCGAGTAATAATATCTCGATTTCCCACTGGACGGGAAAAATTAGCTTGTCCATTCGTCGGTATAGAAAAATCTCTAAAACTATGAAACAACGTCTGTCCCTTATTTAACCCACCTGTGATATTAAAGTTATTATTTCCAGCAGATACTTGTGTTCCCAGGGTAGGATCGACGACAGGAGACCGATTAGATGGTTGATATGTTTGGGCAATAGTAGTTTGGCTACTGATGATGAGACTGACTAAAGTCAGAAAAACTAAATAGAGATTAGTTTGCATCACGGTAAATTATGTTGTGGGACAAATATCTTCAGAGCTTTTGTATTTGCTAATGTTTCGGTGCCGTTATGGATGGATTCTTCCTTTCGCCAGTATCTATGCGAGGGTTTGGCATGATTATGTGTTGAATCCGATCTCCACTGCCGTCATCTATTTTAGGCTTAGGCATTGGTAGTACACCTTGATGGTGTTGGCCGCCACCAGTAGTCTTACCGTCACGGTGTTTGCCATTGCGTTTGTCATTGCGTTCGTCGAGATCGTCCGGGCGTTCGCCGCCAGCGATAAAGCCCTTGGGTATATTCAAATGTTTACTACCTTGATTACTTAGATGCTGATGGGATACCAGTATTCGATCGAATGAACGATGCTGGCTCTGAGTGTCTGCGCCAGTTTGGGCGATCGCCGTATGACTACCAGCCACTACACCAACCAGCAAAGTCACAAAACTTAGATAAAACTTAGTTTTTTGTCCAGGTTGGGCTATTAATTCATTCATCTTTGTAAAAAAATTCGTCGAATATTTTTGAGGCATCATTTAACTTTTATTTAGCGATCGGATAATAAAACATCAAATTTGGCAAAATATGTTGAATTTGCAATTAGTGTTTTCGATTCAGTCAAATAAGCGAGCCGATCGCCTCGATCGCTCCCTTCAATTATTATATGTATCATGGTTTTTTGTCATGCGATCGCCTCGATCGCCGTAATTTCAGATACAATTGCCTACATTAAATTGCGATTATTCGCTCGATCTAAGCCAAATCAACTAGTATTGTTGGGGGTAAAGAAAGAGACTATTCAGATGAGATTCGAGATTTAGAGTACGAAATAGTAACGTAACTTGCGCTCTGGTAATAGTTTCAATTCGATCGACCTTGTGGGAGATAGTTAATGTTGTTTCAGTTTCGATCGTGCTACTGCTGGCTTCGATCGACAAAATCTAAATTTTTGTTGCGCTGTCGAGGTTTAAAAGTGTGGACATCGATCGATGTTGGAGAGGGGAAAGTCACCGATTCGGACAAACAACTCTGGTTCCCGTCGCGCCTACCCCTGTCTGAGCAGCGATTAATCGCACTCGTCCATTCTGTTCAAATTCCCAACCAATAGCTGGTGGTGAGTATTTCGGTGCTAGATTGGCAATGGTAGCTGGTTTAGCCTGAACTGCACGAGCATCTTCCCACAGAGCGTCACTCTCTTGGGGTTCGAGCGCATTCGGTGGCAATCCACCGCGCCCAGTAATATAGAATTTATTATCCCGTTGACTGGCTCCACAGGCTTGGGAGATTTGCTTACTAACATCGTTGGGCGCTTCGGGGAGTTCGCCTTTATCCTTCGCTGGATCTGTACCTGGGGTGTTGATGTTGACGATGCCATTCGATCCAAATTTTGAACTGGCGGTAATATCGTTAGTAAAAAATGAATCCTGTCCGTTGGGACGATATTGGATGCCAAATAGTCCTTTACTGGTGATGTTAACCTTACCACCCGTGCCATTATATGCATTAGCCGTGATGTCATTATTGCCTGGTAAGGCAACGATTAGGGGACTATTAATAGTGATATTTCCACCATTACTTCTTTTGTCTAAACTTTCAGAATTAGTGGAAATCTTACTGTCATTTCTCAGTAGTAGTAAATCGGTTAAATTCAGGGAGATATTGCCACCACTATCTGTATTGCTATTAGTAGAAATTTCTCCTTTGTCCAGATTGATTCGATTGGCAGTAATCGAAATATCGTTTGCCTTGCCGCTCCCCTTGTTTCGGCTAGATATTCGACTCAAATTCACAATATCTATAGTGCCTTTTGTTTTGATATTGATATCGCCAGTATCCCCTTTACCACCATCATTAACTGTTTGAATAAAGCCATAATTTTCTAATTTTAAGTTTCTGGCTGTGATATCAATTCCTTTACTATCTCCTCTTCCACCTGGTAGTATAGCAGCATAAATACCGCCTAAATTTTTTACAGAAAAATCTCCGCCAGCATTAATTGTGATTTTCCCTGTATCACCTTTACCATCAGTGTTAGTCTCTATTGTCGATACAGCATCATCATTTTGCTTTGGTACAAAGTTGAGATTATCAGTCCCAGATACAATTATGTTTCCTATAGTTGTAATGTCAATGTTGCCGCCTTTTCCAACACCATTATTACTAGCATAGAGATGGCTAAAGTTGGTCAAGCTGAAATTGTTAGCATGAATTTCAATCCCTTTACTATCTCCTGTCCCCGTGTCATTTTTACCGGCAAAGAGTGCGCCTCGATTATTTATAGATATATCGCCGCCAGCCTTAATTGTGATTTTCCCTGTATCACCTGTATCATCAATCTTCTGGGTTGATATATTTGATAGTGGATATTGATTGTCGTTTGTTAAATATTTAGGATTATCAGTGCCAGAAATAGTTAGATTACCTGATGTTGTAATATCGATATTTCCCGCATTGCCTTGTCCAGAACTACCTGCGGCGATCTGACTAGTATTGGTTAAGCTCAAATTTCTAGCGGCGATCTCGATACCTTTACTATAGCCAATTCCCTTAAACTCAACTCCAGCAAAAATTCCGCCTAGATTGGTTATTTTCACATCCCCACCAGCCTTAATGGAGATCTTTCCCGAATTACCTTTTCCATTTGTAACTGCACTTATTTGTGATAATGCCTTGCTATCATTACCTGTTAACAGATTGGGATTGTCTGTACCAGAGATAGTTAGATTACCTGCGGTTTGGATATCAATATTACCAGCATTGCCAGTGCCATTACTACGTGTTGATATCTTACTGCCATTATTTAGAGCGACAGAATTGGCGACGATCTTAATATCGCCAATTTTGCCGCCAGATTGCGATGAAATTGTATTTTTAATATGGGCGGCATTGTCTAGAGTAATGTTACCCGTGCTGTTAATATTAATACTGCCACCAGTTGCTGTTTTAATACCTGAATTAATAGCTAAACCTGCATCTAAACTAGATGAATCTTTATTATTTGTCGATCGATCGTTAGTAAGCTTGAGATTATTAGCACTAATATTAATGCTGCTGCCAGGAGCCGTAACATTATTAAAAAAGGTATTAACAGTGCCTAATGTTCGATCGGCTCGTACAGTTACCTGTCCTCCATTAATTAGAGATACATCACCAAATTTCACACCATTACTCCCAACCAAACCTCGATCGTCGATGGTAATTGTCCCTGCTGAATTTACCCCACCTAAATCTACTCGTCCTCCAGGTGCAACAATCTTCCCCCCACCATATCGCCCATCTAGCGTCACATTTCCACCAATTAATCCGATGTATTGATTGTCATTCTTAGTTTTTAAAGTTCCATAGTTGACGATTCCTACAGTTCCCGAAATATTCCCACCCATAATTAATTTATTTGGGTTGAATAAAACATTAGCATTAACCTTAATTAACGGCGCATCTCCCGCACCACTCACCCCAAAATTATAGGTTTTTCCCCCAGCATCAACTAAATCTATCCCATCAGCAGTACTCGCGATAAACGCTTTGCCCACATTTAACCGCGCATTGGGGCCAAATATCACTCCTTGAGGATTAATCAAGAAGAAATTCGCCCCATTAGTATTTATCAGCCCATCAATATCTGAAAATAATCCCCCTGTTACGCGGGCAATAATATCCCGATTTCCCGCTGGACGATAAAAATTAGCTTGTCCATTTGTCGGCACAGAAAAATCGCTAAAACTATGAAATAAAGTCTGTCCCTTACTTAATCCACCAGTGATATTAAAGTTATTATTTACACCTGAAACTTTAGTTCCTAGCGTATTATCGGGGACAGGAATTCGATTGGAAGATCGATATGTTTGGGCGACAGTAGTTTGAATATTGATGATGAGATTGACTAAAATCAGCAGAATTAAATAGAGATAGGACTTACGTGGTTTGAAGCTGGGTGTGGGGTGTGTGGTAGAGGGTGGCGGAAAATTAAAATCTCCAAACCAATACTGTAATTGTATATTAGTTTGTGAGTGCATAATTCCGAAGAAATTAGTTTGCATCATTGTAAATATTATTTTTATATAAGTTTATTTTGGATGCCTATTACTAAGCGGCGGAAATAAAGCTACTATTCGGGATTCGGGTTTCGAGAATAGTCCCGTAACTTGCGCCGCCTAGTTCTAGGGAAACTAAGCATCGATCGACCCTTCTTTGCTAGTACTTCAGGATAGTTTCCGATCTAGGTTTTGAATCACTCGCTCTCTATACGACGATTGGGCATCTTTATCATGTTGACTATCTTTTGCTTAGATTTTTCAGATTTCTTCTCATCTTCACGGTGCCCACCTTTGTGGTGCTCACCTTCTCGGCGATCTTCACGGCGATCTTCGCGTCGATCTCGACGATCTTCGTCACCACGATGGTGTTCGCCGCCAGCGATCAGGCGATCGGACATACTAAAGTTTTTGCTACCGATCGAGTCTCGATCTCCTGGTGTATTATCAGCGATCGACACCCGATTAGAGAGTCGATCGGTCTGGGCGATTGTAGTTTGGCTGCTGACGATCGAACCAACTAAAGTCAGAAGAACTAAATAGAAATTAGTTTGCATCACGGTAAATTATGTTAAAGGACAAATATCTTCAGAGTCTTTGTGCTTGCTAATCTTTCGCTGCCTCTCTGTCGCCGCCTTCTATCCGGAGATTGGGCATCTTTAACATCATCATGTGTTGTTTTCGCTCAGATATGTCTGGTTTCTTCCCACTTTGATGGTGCTCACCTTTATGGCAATCTTCACGGCGATCTCGGCGATCTTCACGGCGATCTCGACGATCTTCGTCACTACGATGGTGTTCGCCGCCAGCGATAAGGAGATCGGACATATTCAAGTTTTTACTACCGATCGATAATTGAGTTCCTAGATACTGATTATCTGTACCAACGGTTTTGGCGATCGCGGTATGACTTCCAGCAGCTATACCGATCGATAAGATCGCAAAACTTAGATAAAAATTAGTTTTGTTTGGAGGTTGGACTACTAGTTTGTTCATCTGTAAAAAAATGTAGTTGAATATTTTTGATGCACAATTTGATCCCTTCAAAATATTGACATTTTGGGGAATAGTTATGTTGTTTCTGTTTCGATCGTGCTACTGCTGGCCTCGATCGAACAAATCTAAATTTTGGTTGTACTGTCGAGGTTTAAAAGTGTGGACATCGATCGATTCGATCGATCGACGTTGGTTACTACTAACTTATACGATTGACCGATAAATTTTATTCATCGACTGCGGGAAAGCCTTCTCAGCCCTCACCCCAGTACGGGAAAAATCTAGCGATTCGGACAAACAACCCTGGTTTCCGTCGATCCTAACTCTGTCTGAGCGGCAATTAATCGCACTCGTCCATTCTGTTCCAATACCCACCCGATCGCTGGTGGCGGGTATTTCCGTGGTAGATCTGCCGTCGTAGCTGGTGTCGCCTTCACCGCCCGCGCATCTGACCACAAAGCATCACTCTCTTGGGGTTCGCTAGCATTTGGCGGTAGTCCACCGCGCCCAGTAATATAGAATTTGTTATCTCGTTGACTAGCACCACAGGCTTGAGAAATTTGGTTACTCGCATCGTTGGGCGCAGCCACAAGTTCGCCCTTATTTTTGCCTGGATCTGTACCTAGAGTCTCGATCTCGACATTCCCACTCCGTCCAAACTCAGAACTGGCAGTGATATCGTTGGTATTATCATTTTGCTGGGAACGGAATTGGATTTCAAATACACCTTGAGCCTTGATGTTGACATTACCACCCTGACCTTTAATGGCGTTGGCGGTAATATCATTGTTTTCTTTGGGGGCGGCGATGACAAGTTTTGAATCAATGGTAATATTACCCCCATCGCCGCCTCCTCTGGAATTTGTAGAAATACTACTATTACGTCGCATTAAGACCGCATCCTGAGTAGCGATGGTAATATTCCCGCCATTATCATTTGCTGCTAAAGAAATATCACCTCGATCGAGATTTAGTTGCCTACTCTTAATCTTGATACTGCCAGCACTATTTCCGATTGTTTGTGATTTACAACCGTCCTTACATTCGGTAACAATGCCCCCTTTATTGAGCAATGATACATTTCCGCCAGCATCGATCGTAATTTTGCCAGCATTGCCATTGCGGAAGCTACTGCTGGCTATTTTAGTTATAAAAGAATTGCTATTTTCTTTCACGAAGGCAGGATTAATATTACCAGCGATGGTAATATTGCCTATCGTTTTAATATTGATATTTCCGGCATTTCCCGGTCTGTCATCGGCAGGATCTGCTGCAACAGCTAAGATCTGAGCTTGGTTGAATACTTCTAATTCCCCTGCATTAATTTTAATTTCCCCACCATTACCCAGTCCTGCCTCGACGGTACTGGCGATTACAGCACGGTTGCCTATTGATACTTTACCTAGAGTTTCGATCTCGACTTTTCCACCATTTCCAGTTCCATTTACATTACTGGCAATGAGTGAAGCCGCGTCATTATTTTCCTCCAAGTCTTTCACAATTCGATCTTCATTAATGGTGATATTCCCGATCGCTTTAATATTAATATCGCCAGCGTTTCCCTTCGCATTGCCAATAGCTTCTTGATCTGTTCCTACAGAGCTACTAATTTCACTGAGATTAGAAAGTAGCATTTCCCCGACATTAATTTTAATTCCCCCACTATTTCCTGACCCGTTTTCTTCGATTCGACTCCGAATTGCGCCCCGATTAACAATCGATAATTTACCAGGGGCAACTAGAGTAATTTTGCCAGCATTACCTTCTCTAAAAGTACTGTTGGCTATTTTAGATAAGGGGTTTGTTCTGTCCTCAATATTAGTTAAGACCGAGCGATCTTTGCTGCCAGAAATGATGATATCTCCGGTAGTTATAATATCGATATTTCCGGCATTTCCCTTTTGCCCCGTTTCACTAGGATTCGCAAAACTCAAGATTTGACTGCCATTGAGTAATGAAAATGAGCTAGCATTAATTTCAATACCCTCACTATCACCCGCTCCAGTTGACTCGATCGTACTAGCGATCGTATTGCTATCACTGACTACTAAACTACCTGAAGCTGCGATCTTAACTTTGCCTGAATTCCCACGTCCGTAAGTACTTGCGGCGATGACCGATTGAGCATCACCGCCAAGTTTTAGAACATCTGGGTAGTTTGGTTCGGTGAGGTTAAAATTTCCCAGTGCGTTAATCTCAATGTCGCCACCGCGTCCGACGGCGTTTTCGGATAGATTAGTTGATATCTCTGATCGATCTGTGACGGTGATATTATTTCCCGTAATTTTAATCCCACCACCAATGCCTTGGGCACCCGATCTGACGAGATTAAACATTGCCGCTCGTTGGATTTTAATATCTCCAGTAGCATCGAGCTTAATATTCCCGATTTTTCCAGTTTTAACGCCTGAATTAACATCTAAACCAGCATCTAAACCACCTAGATCCTGATTGATAGGATTATTCTTATCACCCAGAAATCGATTGCCAGAGTTAGTTAGATCGATCCTATTCGCGCTGATATTAATGCTACTACCTGGAGATATCGCAGTTGAAAAGAAAACCGGATCGACTGGGTTTAGGGTTTGCTTTGCTCTAACACTGATACTTGAGTTATTGGCGATCGACACATCACTTCTCGTTAACCCAAGACTATTAAATACTAAACCATCACCATTGACACTCATCGTACCATTCGTATTTAGTCCGCCGATATCTACTCTCCCACCTGGAGCAAAAATCTTCCCACCATTCAAACTTACATTCCCACCAATTAAGCCGATATATTGACTATCGTTATTAGTTTGCAGCGTCCCAAAATTCTTAACCTGTCCATTCCCGCCGCCGACGATTAAACTGGAGACATTAAACGAGACATTGGGGTTAATGGTTAATAACGGTGCATCGCCATTGGGATTAGTGCCAAACACAATCGTTCTCCCACTCCCATCGACTAAATTTATGCCATTCGCCGTACTCGTGACAAATGACTTGCCCACATCCAATTTAACACCCGAACCAAATACCACCCCACTGGGATTTATCAGTAAAAAGTTCGCACCATTAGTCTTGACTAATCCATTAATATCCGAAAATAAATTACCCGTGACACGAGTAATAATCGATTGATTTCCAGTCGGATTGGTAAAGTTTGCCGAACCATTCGTCGGTACGGAGAAATCTGTAAAACTATGAAATAAATTTTGCCCCCGCTGCAATCCACCCTCAATCTTAAAGTTATTATTAGCACCAGATACTTGAGTGCGAATTTGACTATTATCAGCTACTGGAGTGCGGTTTGATGGTTGGTATGTTTGAGCGCGGGCAATAGTTGGGAGTAAAAATAGAGCTGTGGTGGCGAGGATGGCGAGAAGGTATTTAATCATGGATATATTTAACTCTTGTCATCTATAATATTTTTCTTTGTGTTAATTCTCACATGGGTAGTGATTATAGATACAATTATTTACGCGAAAAATACACTCACATTTTGCCACGGTACACAAGTATTCGCTCTCCAGCACGATCGAAAAGTTATGAGAATTATATGCAAATATCCCTCGCCTATTTGCTAGAGATAGGGTTGGATACTTGAGACAACCGCCGATCGAAAGCACAGATCTAGCATCATGACAAAAGGTGAATCAGGTGCGTATTTGGACGGAAAGCAAGACAAACAGCTAATTACTGCTACTTGTATGAGTCGTTTTACCAGGATAACTGCTGAATTAGGCGATCGAATCTACTTGCCAAAAGTAAAGATAATGTACTAGACTCTTTCTAGTTATCAAAAATAATTATCAATAATTGAGATAGTAATAGACAATTCGATCTCGAAAAATATTGGCGTTACCGCTCCAAGACACGATTTCTCATTTCCCCGCTTCCCTTGTCTTATCCCCCGATTACCTACAGCGAGCGCGGCTACGCCAACGAGTAATGCCAGAATATTGGCAGTCCGATCGTCAGATTACATTACCGTACTTAGTGAGATTTAGAGTCAATACTAATCCACAGCCATAATTTACAATCCAAAATTTAAACTAATCACGCGCCATGACGGGAAATCGAACGAACAATTTAATGGTAATGGCTACGCTCAAAGCGATTTTGGTCGGTTTGGGCATTCCTGAAGACACGATCGGGGAAGACACCCTCATCCATGCACATCTGGGGCTAGATTCGGTCGAGACAGTTAAACTTTCCCTCGAATTGAAACGCCAACTCGACCTCGATCTGAAGCTAGGAACGCGGCAAGATCTCACTTTGGCTGAAATTTGTCAGATGGTAGCAGCACCGCTACCCGCTCGATCTGCGTAATTCTAGACCGCCAATTTAGTTCTCGATCGCCAGAAATTTTAAGATGAAAACTATATCTACTAGCTTGCCCAATATCTTTAACGTCGCGGCTCATTTTCTCGAAGCTAATTTAGCCTCAGATCGGTGCGATCGCGTTGCTATTTACTACCGCGATGACACTTACACTTATGCACAGGTGCATAGTTGGGTGCGGCGGATGGCTAAATTATTTGCTGAATTGGGGGTAGAGCGAGAACGGCGGATTGCGATTTTATTACCGGATACGCCAGAGTTCGTGTTCGCATTTTGGGGTGCGATTTGGTTGGGAGTTATACCAGTCCCGATTAATACGGCTTGTACGTTAGAAGACGTGCGGTATATTCTCCAAGACTGTCGCGCTCAAATGCTGGTAACAGATCGAGCGTGGTTGGAGCGGTTGGGCAAGATTGAGTCGCCATGCTTGCAACACATCTTGCAAATTGATGGCGATCGATCGTTAATTTCTCTACTAAACCAACAGGATGAATCAGTCGATTGGGTGCAAACCGATCTAGAGGAACCCGCATTTTGGCTGTATACCTCTGGCAGTACCGGACGACCGAAAGGCGCGATCCATCTGCATCAGAGCATGGTAGTTTGTGCCGAAAATTATGGCAAAGAATTGGTCGGCTTACAGGCAGATGACATCATCTATTCTGTTGCCAAAATGCCCTTTGCCTATGGATTGGGGAATACATTGTATATGCCGATGTCGGTAGGTGCGGCTGCCATTCTCTCCGATGCGGCGAATGCCTTTGATATCATTGCCGATGTTCAAACTTACCGACCGACGGTGTTATTTGGCATTCCAGGTATCTATGCTGGCATTTTATCCGTACATGAGATTGCCCCCCTCGATCCAACTTCATTACGATTGTGCCTCTCCGCCGCCGAACAACTACCCCCGACAATCTGGCTCAAGTGGCGAGAAATGTATGGGTTAGAGATTTGCGAAGGCATCGGGACGACGGAGTTATTGCATATATTTCTCTCTAATCGACCAGGGGAATGTCGTCCGGGCACTTCCGGTCGTCCAGTGGCTGGTTATGACGTGCGCGTGGTAGACGAGCGCGGATTAACCGCCCCAGATGGTGAAATTGGAGCCTTAGAAGTATCGGGCGAGAGTCTGATGCTGGGCTACTGGAACCGTCTATCTGCAACGCGATCGGCTCTATATGGGACGACGATGCGGACGGGGGATAAATATGTGCGTGATGCCGATGGTTATTTTCGGTTCATGGGACGCAATGATGACTTTTTTAAGGTCAATGGGATGTGGGTTTCTCCGTTTGAAGTCGAGGATATTTTGCTCCAGCATCAAAGCGTGTTAGATGCGGCGGTGGTACCGAGTGATGAAGATTTGACTCAGGTAATTGCCTATGTCAGTCTCAAAGCTGACTTTACACCCTCGATCGAGCTAGAACGCAGTATTCGTCAAGCGGTTAAAGCACAGTTGCCCCCATTTAAAGTTCCCAAAAGTATCCAGTTTTTGGACGCGCTACCGCGCACGCCGACGGGCAAGGTACATCGTCAAGCATTGTTGAAAATTTAGCGTTGCGGTTTCCAGCCGCATCGGTTTCTAACCGCGCGGTTTCCAGTCGTTAGCTCGAATAACCACTATCCACTATCCACTATCCACTAAATAAATACTTATGTTTTCCACTGACACTCAGCCACTCGTTTACCATGAATTGTTCGTTCCAGAAACCAAAGATCCGCAATCTTTATTACAAAATCTGTTAGATATCGGTTTATTTTCCAGTTATATGCTGTACGAGGGCGATGGACAGACGCGAATTGCGGGGAATACCTTAGCTAGTATTGCGGTGAGTACTGACACTGTAACTTTAGATTATTTAGGAGAAATCGAATCACGATCGATTGTTGGCGATCCGCTCCAGCAGGTAGAACAAATGCTGGCATCATTACCGATCGAGAATTGGACAGCATATGGTTACGTGGGTTTCGATATGGCGCGGTTTTATTCGAGTTATAGTAAAGCGATCGAGCAACCTTTGTTGTATTTTTCGATTCCTGAAACCGAACTCCAGATTACCGATAAAGGGATTCGGATTAAGAGCGTCAAATCTCTGACTAAAATTATCGAAGCTCTGGCGATCGATCGCCCGTTGCGGAGTTATACCGCTACACCGCCGACGCTAGATTTTGCCGATCGCGAACATTATCAAGCTAAAGTGAGCGAAATGGTAGAGGCGATTCAAGCCGGACATTTGCATAAAGCGATTATCGCTCGATCGGTCAAAGTTAAGGGACAGATGGATCTTTTGGGTACCTATCGTCTGGGTACTGAGAGTAATAATTCAGCGCGATCTTATTGTTTCCAGTTCGATGATGTCAGTGCGGTGGGTTTCAGTCCTGAGATTTTGATGACTGTCGATGCCGATCGATTTGCGATTACCAATCCCCTCGCCGGAACTCGCCCCCGTTCTGAAAATCTGGAGCGAGACGAGCAGTTAAGTCGCGAGTTATTTACCGATGCGAAGGAAGTGAAGGAACACGCACTTTCGATCTGGCTGGCTCAAGATGAAATAGCTGCACTTTGTGTACCGGAAACCGTGCGGGTGTTGGATTTTATGGAAGTCAAGCAATACCGCTGCGTTCAACATCTTTCATCTCGCGTGGGTGGCGAACTGCAACCCGATAAGACACTTTGGGATGCGTTGAAGGTGTTATTCCCTGGGATTACGGTTTCGGGAATTAATAAACAAGCCGCATTGGAGTGGATCGATCGCTTGGAAACAGAACCACGAGGGCTATATGCGGGTGGGATTGGTTGGATCGATAGTCGCGGTACGGCGGATTTGGCGATCGCCATTCGATCGGCTTATCAGTACGGTGACACGATTCATTTCAATGCTGGCGCGGGGATTGTGGCTGAATCTGTACCGGAACATGAGTATGTGGAGTCGGTGAATAAGATGAATACGATGTTGACGAATTTGGTGTTGAAATCAGTTGACAGCTAAAAATCCGTAGGGGCAGGTTGATACTAATTCATTCAAACCTGTCCTGACCCACTTCCGATAAATTGAACCGATATATCGGTAAGATAGATTTGGGCAAAGGTACCGTTACCTTTGAATTTGTGCGAGAAATCCGGCTCGATTGTAAAATTATGCGCTCAAATGTCGATCCTCAGAAGATTGAACAACTCATGAAAGCATTGGGTAGAGAAGCTCGTGGTTCAGGCTGTATCTATTTTACAGGTGGTGCTAGTGCTCTACTGATTGGGTGGCGTAGTTCTACAGTGGATATCGATTTATCGATCGTTGTGAAAGTACATTAGAGAGAGATAAATAATGGAACTAAATGAATTGCCAGGATCGGAGTTAATCTTACCTGGACTAGAAGATCTTTACCACGGCAGAAATAATACGATCGGGTCGCTATTAATCTCGATCGCATCCATCCGTTTAACCGCAGCGGGTTTGGATATTCCGCAGGTGTCTCTAGTATCAGAACCAGAACTGGCTTTGTATAATCATCTTCAGATCGATCGTGATGATGCTTATTATTACTACAATGCTTTATTAAATAGTCTTAATAGCTTTTGTGCGGCACTTGAACTGAAGTCCAAATATCAATGAATGAGAGTTTAGATGAGTAAAATCAGTAAGGTGAGCTACGGCTCTATGGCTCAGGATAAAGTTGTGATTTTGCCACAGGTACATTATTTGTATTATTACTAGAAATACTCGTAGTGTAAACACCTTGAGGACAGGATGCGATGTACTTGTTTCCAGAACTATATTTGTCTAACGCAGTCAGCTTGCCAGCAGCCACTAATGTTTGGTGAACATAAGCAGCGACATCGGAACGAGTTGCAACAGTATTTGGCCCAAAATTACCACCTGGGAGTTGACTGCTATTGTACTCTGCACTTACCGCCATGCATCGTTGAGTTGCTGCTACCAAAGCATTTTGACCATAGCTAGGCACTTGAGCTGCATCATAAAATACATTGTTAAGATCTAGCGTACTAGAAGGTTCTATTTTGGTACCATTGGCTAAAGAGACTAGACTCTGAATCCGCAAAGTATTTTGATTTGGTGCAAAGGTTCCGTTGGGATAACCAGAAACAAACCCACTTTGATAAGCTTTTTGGATGACTTCTTCCGCCCAGTATTTTTCGGGGATATCTTTGAATTTACGTCCCGCTCTAAGAGGTTGGAGATCGAACGCTCTATTTAATAAAGCAGCAAATTCAGCACGAGTAATAGGCTGATCCGGCTTAAAGCTACCGTCGGGATAACCTTTGATGATGTCCTTTTCTACCAGAGATTTGATGAAAGGCTCTGCCCAGTTACCTGCAATATCAGTACTCTGAGTGATTTGCTTTAAAGCTGGAGTTTCTGTTCTATTAGGCTTAACTGTTATTTGGTTACTATTTGATTGTATTATTACCAATAACAATGATGCGATCCCAGCACCAATAACATAATTCCTCTTTGGTATTTCTACTACAAATAAAAATAATGGTACTAACAATCTTAACAATGTGAAGGAAGCATAAGCAACAGAATCCCTCTGGAAATTTATAACTCTAGCTATTAATAGTTCAACAGGCAGTCGAGGAGTAAGAGATTCAGGGGATTGTTCGATGGGGGGATTGTTAACTGGTGTTATTAATAGCTCTGATGAAATATATTTTACTCGTTGATGAATCTCCGCAACATCTTCATCTCGTAACTTCAATTGTTGTTGATATTCATCAAAATCTGCTTGTTCTCGATCGCTAAAGGGGTAATTATTCTGTACTGCGTTCTTAATCGTCTGCTCGTATTCTCTCAGTTTTTGTCGATATTCCCGATAGGGCTGCAATACCCTATCTTCTATTTCTTTAGCTTCCTCTGGCTCGATGCCCCACTCCTGTTGTTTTCCTAAGAGCATCCTCTCCACAAAGATCGAAAATTCGCCATTTCCTTCCTCCGCACGTTTTTGAACTTCCCGCTCGTACTTTAATTTCGGCCCGTCACCTCGTGATTTTGATAGTCGGATCTTGAAGCCTTCTTCTACTGGGTAGAATTTAGGAGTCATCGCAGGCGATTCTTTCTTCACCTTTTTGGAGGCATATTCATGTAACTCGTCTACAGAGATCCAGTCATCCTCATCTAGATCTGCTGCTCCTGTGGCGATGCCTTCGACTAGATAACGAGTGTAAGTGGATAATCCCGAACTTCCATGCTCGGTTGAATCAGCACCAAAAGACTTTTCAGTAGCGGTAGATGAAGTAAGAATTGCTCTCCCTTTCCCACCTAAATAGTCGTCCAGTCTCACTGTCCCATCATCTTTGACTGTCATGCCTTGCGCGATAGCACCGCTATAGCAAGCATCTAGAATAATTACCTGTCGTTCGGATCTGCTGAACTTGAGCGAATCTTGTAAATATGTAGCAGCTACTGCCGAAGGATGAACTAGAGACGCACCATCCAATCGAGTAATCCGCGTGCTGAGATAGAGATTATTATTACGATCGTCTTTGATGCCATGTCCAGAGAAATAAAACAGGAGTAAATCGTCTTTCTGGCGAGCGTTAAACAACCAAAAAATTTCATTCTCCATCTCTTGTCGATCTGGATTTTTCAGCACTTTAATATTTTCTGCCAGAAAATTACCTCGCTCTGGATCGATCAAAACACGATACAGCGCATCGACATCCGCCACAGCACTAGGCAAAGGACTCAATCCCGATTCATATTCACTCACCCCAATCAATAACGCTACCTTTGTCATCTTTGAGCCTACTTCGAGATGAAATCTTGAGCAGCTTTAATGGCGTAGTCCAATTCTTCCCGACTGCTAGCTTTCACCGAAAGCTTTTTACCATTAGCTTCAACAGTCAACTCGATCGTCTTACCACCCAATCGATCTCGCAAATAGCCGAATAATTTTTTCGCATTATCGATTTTCACCTCTGCCATTAATAGCCCTACCAAAAACCCGCCAGCAGATTTAGCTTCATCTGATGAGCTAGAATCGGGAACGCGATTGACAGTATCGATGAAATCGATATCTTTATCTTGAAGGTCGTTAATGAGAAGTTGTGCTTGTTCGTCTTCTCGTTCTGGATTTGACGCAGGATCGTTAAACTCGATCGTCAGTCTGATGTTAGAGCTTGCGGTCATACTATTAAATATTTCATCGAGCTATGATAATAGTATACCCATCTATCGATAAATCTCCGCAACAGAGTTATGATGGTGGGCACATCGATATTGACATATTTATACTAGCTTATACTACCTATTTGGCATCTGGCAGAGATTCTGACTTGGCTTAGAGAAGATAAGACATACTCGATCGATGACTCGCTATTAGAAGTTGCGATTACCTACGGTAGGCTACGCTAACGTCAATATGGAGTTTAATGTTGCCAGACAATGGCGAAATATAGAGCCAGATCTGCAAAAAAAATATCCGCGCTCTAGTTTGCTAATTTACTGGATTAGTCTATCGTTAAATTTGCCAGTAATGAATACCGATCGAAACGCGATCAATAGATGTTAAAAATCGATTATCTTACCGAAAGGCTCCGCCAACAGTTTCAGCATAATTTATCGAGATGAGCTGTATATCTACGATCTGCTCGATCGATAAGTTGTTTGTAAAACTTTTTTTGATTTTGTCCAGCTTTATCGCCAGCTACTAATAAACCTCATCGTGAGAACCAATATTTAACAGCAAAATTGCCCTTTCATCCGTTTCAGGATCGATCGCGAATTCAAACAAAATTCGGTAACTGTAATCGACCGAACAAGACCAAACATCATCTAAATCGCCCATCAGTTTATGCGTTTTCAAACTAGGATGATATATATCCGATCCCATTTGTTGCAACGTCTGCTCTACTAATATTCGTAGCTGGGGATTGCGCTTGACTAGACGTTTAAAAGCTCTGCTCGATCTTGGTGTCCACCCAATCTTCATAACTCGTCCAATTCAGACATCAGATCGCTCACCGAACCAAATCGAACATTTCCAGCTCGATATTCCTCGCGCACCGCTGCTACTTCAGACACCAATTCTTGTCGCTTAGTCTGCCCGATCCGTTGTCGCAAAACATCCAAAAGTACCAGCCGCTCATCTACAGATAGCTGTTCTGCGGCTTCGATCGCTTTTTGAAAATTTGATTCAGTATGAAGATCGATCATGAATGTCTAATTGTGCAAAGATGCTAGACTACCTCTGTTCGATTTTAACATTCATCTACTCGATCGGGTTTATCTCACTATCTAGATTAGGTCGATCGCAGTCTGGTAATAGGGCTTCAGCATTGCGGAGGTTGGGGAAAGCATTGCCGCTGATGCCGATCGATACCATCGCAATGGCAGAGATCGTTAGCAGGAGAGCGATCCCCGATCCTTTAGTCGTACCGAATAGCGGTGCCAAGGCTGAAGCGATCGAGTTACCTGAATTCATTAGTGGTTCAAAGATGCGATCGGCTAATACTCCCGCCACCAGACTGGCTAACGCACCAAAGATCGACCCGATCGTATGGGCTGCGGCTAATACTCGTCCTTGTACTGCTGGCTCGACTTTTGTATACCAGATCGCATCGGTGGAACTGTAGGCGAGTGGGATACAACAGGCGGCAAAGAATTGGGCTACCATCCACACTGCTTGGTTTTGCCCCAAACCTAATACCACAGAGCCTAAGCCAACGCCGATAAAGGCGATGAGCATTCCCTGAATTTGGCGCGGTACGCCCCCGACGATGCTCAATACTACTGCGCCGACTACACCGCCGATTCCGGCGGAGATTGCGACGGTACTGAGGATTTGGGCATTGCTCCCTGTCCGTGCCAGAATCATCGGCGGGTAGAGGGTTTCGGTGGTGTGGTAGGCAAATAGGAATAGGCAAAAGATGGTGGTAATGGCGACTAAGCTCGGTCTGGCGCGGATGTAGTCGATCCCCCAGAATAGTTGTTGCCAGATGGTTTTACCGTCGCCCCGATCGCTTGGCGAACTTTTGACTTGTGGAATCCGCACCATTAGCACGGTGCTAATCCCGATGATAAATGTTGCCAGATCGATCGCGATGATCCCCATTAGTCCGATTGTCGGATACAGACTACCGACTAGAGCGGGGGAGATAATTGTCCCGCCGTACATAATTAGCATTCTCATGCTACTAACACGGCTGTAGTGTTTCCTGTCCACGATCGACGAAATCGATGCGGAAAAAGCCAGCCCTTGGAGTTGTCCGCAACAACCGTAGATGACGGCTAACCCATACAGGTGCCAGATCTGGAGTAGATCGATCGAGTATAGTAGTCCGATCGTTATCGTACATGCACCCACGCAGACATCGCTAAAAATCATCAACTTTTGACGATTGAAGCGATCGATAATTATCCCTGCCAATAAAGAGATCGCAATTTGGGGGAGTAGAAAGAAAAAACTTAGCAGCGCGATCGCTGTTGTGGTCTGAGTCTGTTGCCAAATCCAGATCGTGAGGGCAAATTGGGTCATTTCCGTCCCAATCGCAGATGCCATCTGCCCACTCCAGAGAATTGTAAAGATACGCACGGCAAAAATCTTGAGGATTAAAAGGATGTCACAACATATCGATAATCGATCGCTGTACTCTTGCAATTGTATTTTAGATCGTGATATAGATATTAGTATAAATTCTCAATAATAATTTTATCGATCTAGACTAGAGATCGAGAGTTGCTTGGAAACTAAAGTCTCGGCTGATGTTGCTTAATGTCCGCCCATACTGCATCAAGACAACCTCCTCGTGATTTCAGTGACCATCGGGGAACTACTAGAGCGGGCGAGAGCCGCTCGTGAACTAGATAATCAGCGACGATTGTAAACCTTGTGCGGTACCAGAGTGAAGCAAATATCCTTAACCTATTACCGATATTAATTAAAGATAGCTTTTTAAATATCTTCTAATATTTTCTAAAATTAATGAGAATAATACTCAAAAATACAAATTAAAATAGATATTTACCATGCAGTCAGTTAGTATTCGATCGCTTGCCATCAACTTTCCCCAAACCATTCGCACCAACGATTATTGGCTGGAAAAATTTCCCGAATTATTTGTCAAAACTAGACAGCGAGAGGTCAGGCGCACTCCAGCTACAGACTTAATTCCCATTCCCAGTGGAATCGATCTGTGGCTGCAAGAAGTCACGCCCTTTTTAGCAGATCCGTTCCGAGGCAGCGTTCAGCGGCGGGTATTAGCGGATGATGAGTCATCCCTACTGCTGGAGTGTCAGGCGGCTCGATCGGCTCTGACAGCGGCAAATCTGGCAGCAGCAGACGTGGATCTGGCGATCGTCTCTTCCCTGTTTCCCAGTGATGTCGGCCCTGGTTTGGCGACTCATCTCGCCCAGCAATTGGGATTGAGCTGTCCGGCGTGGAATCTAGAATCTACTTGTGCCAGTGCGTTAATCGCGCTCCAAACAGCGCAGGCTTTCATCCAAACTGGCACCTATCGCCAGATTTTGATCGTGGTGTCGCACATTGGCTCTCAAGCGGTAAATGATGCGGATACTCTCTCATGGTCGATGGGTGATGGTGCGGCGGCGATGGTGGTTGGTGCAGATCGAACAAATCGCGGCATTCTCAGTACGCAGATCGTCCCGACGATCGAGACTTGCGGCGCATATACTCACGAACTAACGATCGATTCCCACGGCAACCCCCGCATTCAAACTGGAACGGGTGAGAATGTCAGTAGCCTAGCAGTAACAGCAGCCGATACTGTCCGCGAGTGCTGTCAGTCAGCGGTAGCGGCGGCAGGAATTAGTCTTGATCGCATCGATTATTTTGCATTTAATACGCCGACGGCTTGGTATGCCAACGTTTGCGCCAAAGCACTGGGAATCGATCGAGAGCGGATAATCGATCTCTACCCGACATACGCCAATATTGGGCCAGTTTTTCCCCTTGCCAATCTCTATCATGCAGCGGCTAGTGGCAAAATTCGACCCGACGATTTGGTGCTGGTGTATGCCAATGGTGCGGGAGCGACGGCGGCGGCGATGGTAATGCGCTGGGGCGATGTGGCATTGGGTAGTGCTAGCACTGAATTGGTGACGATTCGATCGTCAATCGAGAGTTTCGTACCGTTAGCTAGTAATCCGGTGGCGAGTGGTGGAATTGGGATTAAAGAACGACTGTTGGCGGTGCCTGTGGGCGATCGTCATGCCATCCTCGAACCTTATTTAGTGGAATCGTTAGCCAATTTACGCCAAATTTCGCCAGCGGATCTCGATCCTCAAGTGGTGCTGACGACGTTGTTAGATTCGTTGGTGGCGACGATCTTTCGGAGTCAACTCGAAGCTAGTTTAGAGATTCGGGTGCCGATGGAACAGTTTTTGGGTGAGCGGAATATTTACAATCTGACGGAATTTTTGCTCGATCGCATGGCGATCTCGGAAATGATGGGAGGGGTGGTAAGGGATGAGGGCGATGTGGATCGATCGGGGCGAGAGGTGTTTAGTTTGTAAGGGTTTGGGGTGTTGGGTTGTCAATTCTGTTAAGCACAAACCCGAAGAATCCCCCCTAGCCCCCCTTAAAAAGGGGGGAATTAGACTCTTTCTTAGTCCCCCTTTTTAAGGGGGATTTAGGGGGATTTAGATCTGCGCTCCACATCAAACAACCTTTCAATCATTTCCAAGATTTTTTAACCGCAGCGATTCGCGCTCGTCGGGTTCCCCGACGGTTTAGCGAATCAAGACAGAGGCGCAGAGGGCGCAGAGATCGGAACATTATTAATTATTAATTTATGAATCTACATCTACTAATTGACTCACTAGCCGATCGCGGGATTAAATTATCCATAGAAGGCGATGCACTCATTGTAGATGCGCCGCAGGGGAAATTAACCACTGAAGTGCGGGAGGCACTAAAGGCGCAAAAAGCTGAAATTGTCGCGTTATTGCAACAACATCGCGATCGCCAGCCTGTTAACGATTTACCTGTGCTTGTGGCTGCACCGGAGTCGCGGTATGAACCTTTTCCGCTGACGGATATGCAGCACGCTTTTTGGATCGGGCGGAGTGGGATTTTAGAGTTGGGCGGTGTTTCCAATCATGGTTATTACGAAATTGAAGGCGGGGATTTAGATGTCGATCGATTGCAGATCGCGCTCCAACGATTAATCGATCGGCATGATATGTTACGGGCGGTAGTAATGCCCGATGGACAGCAGCGAATTCTGGAGGAAGTACCACTTTATCGGATGCCTGTTGTGGATTTGCGGGGGAAGGCGGAGACTGAAATTGAAGCTGGATTGGCGGGGATACGGGAGGAGATGTCTCACCAGGTATTACCAGCCGATCGCTTTCCGTTGTTTGATTTTCGGGCGACGCGGTTGGATGGGGCGCGATTGCGGTTGCATATTAGTTACGATCTGCTGGTATTTGATGCGTGGAGCTTGTTTCGCCTGTTTGAGGAGTGGTTTCAAGTTTATCAGCAGCCGGATTGCGTGTTGCCCGCATTAGATATCTCGTTTCGGGATTATGCGATCGCCGAACAAAATCTCTGTCAAACCGAGCTGTATAAGCGATCGCGGGCATATTGGCTCGATCGGATTGATAAGCTACCACCCGCGCCCGATTTACCCCTGGCGAAAAGTCCCAAGGAACTCAAACAGCACCGCTGTCGCCGTTATAACGCGCAGATGGGGACGGCGGATTGGCAACGGCTGAAGCAGAAAGCGAAAAATATCGGGCTGACTCCTTCAGGGATGTTACTGGCTGCCTTTGCCGAAATTCTCGCCCTGTGGAGCCAGAATCCGCAATTTACGCTCAATTTGGCACTGTTCAATCGATTACCGCTGCATCCCCACGTCGATCGGCTGTTGGGAGATTTCACATCGGTAACACTACTAGGGGTAGATAATTCTGCGCCTGAATCGTTCCGAGATCGAGCAATGCGGATTCAAACCCAACTCTGGCAGGATTTGGAACACCGCTACTATAGTGGGGTACGGGTGACGCGGGAGCTAACCCGCCGTCAGGGGAATGTCCCGAATGCGATGCCTGTGATTTTTACGAGTACGTTGGGGTTTGCGGGAATCGGGCAGGAAACCTTGACATTTAGCCATTTTGGTGAATTAGTGTATGGAATCAGTCAAGCCTCACAAGCTTGGATGGATATTCAAGTGTGGGAGGAGCAAGAAACGCTGACGTTCAATTGGGATGTAGTGGAGGAACTATTTCCCGCAGGTGCGATCGATGAGATGTTTGCGGCTTACTGCGATTTGCTCCAACATTTAGCCGATGATGAGGCACTCTGGCACGAGCCACAGCCTCAACTGCTGCCGCCAGCGCAATTACTCGCACGGGAGGCGGTTAACGCGACAGATGCAGCGATTTCCGACGCATTATTACACGAACTGTTTGCCGATCGCGTGTTCCAAGCACCGGATAATATCGCCGTTATCGCTGCGGGTAAGTCCCTAACTTATCGAGAATTGAGCGTTCGTGTCACTTGCCTCGGTCATCGCTTGCGACAGCTTGGGGCACAGCCGAATCAATTAATCGGCGTGGTGATGGAAAAAGGCTGGGAACAGATCGTCGCTGTGATGGGGATTTTAGCATCTGGGGCGGCTTACGTGCCGATCGCGCCCGATTTACCGCCGGAACGCCTTCAGTATTTACTCAAACATAGTGACATCGAGATCGTCCTCACCCAATCCTGGTTAGAGGATAAATTACAGTGGGAAGATCGGATTCAGCGATTATTGATCGATACTGAAGATTTAACAACAAAGAGTAATGCACCACTCGAATCCGTCCAAACTCCCGACGACTTAGCTTATGTAATCTATACCTCCGGTTCCACTGGCTTACCGAAAGGGGTCATGGTGACACATCGGAATGTGGCTAACGTGGTAGTGTATACCAACCAACGGTTTCAGATCGGATCTACCGATCGGATATTAGCTGTAACCGCTCTCAATCACGACTTATCCGTGTATGACATCTTCGGACTGTTGGCAGCAGGTGGATCGATCGTCATCCCCGATGCACGGCTAGTTAAAGATCCCAACCATTGGGCGGAATTAATCCAGCGCGAACGGGTGACATTGTGGAACTCAGTACCGCCGATGATGGAAATGTTAGTAAATGCCGTCGGCGATACGCCATTTACTAGCAGTTTGCGCTTGGCGATTTTAGGTGGGGATTGGCTACCACTGAGACTACCCGATCGAATTCGCAACCTAGTACCAGCGATCGAATTATTGAGTATTGGTGGCCCCACGGAAACTACAATTTGGAATATCGGCTATCAGATCGGCGCAGTCGATCCCACTTGGAAAAGTATTCCCTACGGGCATCCGATGGCGAATGCTAAGTATTACATCTTAAATGAAGCCCTAAATAACTGTCCCACTTGGGTAGCAGGTGAAATGTATTGCGCTGGCGTACAAGTAGCCAAAGGTTATTGGCGCGATGAGGAAAGGACGCAGGCTAATTTTATCATCCATCCACGCACAGGTGAAAGGCTCTACCGGACAGGCGATCGCGGTCGTTATTTACCAGATGGCACAATCGAAATTTTGGGACGGGTAGACTTTCAACTCAAGCTACGCGGCTATCGGATCGAAGCAGGGGAAGTGGAAGCAGCCCTGATGCAACATCCCGCCGTGCAAACCGCGATCGTCAAAGTCATCGGCGACAGTCAGCAAGCGCGGTTGGTGGCTTATATCGTATCTGGATCGAATTTACCCACCGTCGAGGAACTGAGCGACTCCCTGGGGCGCAAACTCCCCGATTATATGGTGCCATCGAGTTTCATGTTTTTGGATGCTTTGCCACTATCTGTTAATGGCAAAGTTGACAGGCAATCATTACCGACACAACTGGATCTATTTCGATCGAGGGAGGTAGTATATACCGCCCCGCAGAATGAAATCGAACGTTCGATCGCGTCTATTTTCCAAGAAGTATTAGAAATCGAGGAAATCGGAGTGACTAATAATTTCTTCGATCTCGGTGCTAATTCACTGTTGATTACCACTGTTTATCGCAAATTAGGTGAGGTTTTACCCACACAAATTGCATCGATTTCGCTGGTGGATTTGTTTAATTATCCGACGGTGAGGGCTTTGGCGCAGCGGTTGATGCAAGCTAAGGATGTCAATGTTTTGAGGCAGCAAAGTGTGGAGGATCGGCAGAAGTTAAGTCAGGGGAAAGATCGGCTTAAACAACGATTGGAACGATCGAAATTGGCTAGTAAATAAGATCAATTCTCTCTACTCGATCTTCTCTGCGCTCTCTGCGCCTCTGCGGTTAAAAAATGAATAACCTTCGTAAAACCTGTTCAACCCCACCAATAAACTCGATCGGGCTGTTGGGGTGAAGCTTAGATCTGACCCACACCGCCCTACGGGCACCCCTCCTCGGAGGGGATTTTCCATCGCAGCTTAGTCGCGATCGATTACCAAAAAACAATAAAAATATAGTGATATGAATTCAAATTTTAACGGTTTAGAAATAGCAGTAATTGGACTGGCTGGCAAATTTGCAGGTAGTGAGACGATCGATGATTTTTGGCAAAATTTAGAGAATGGGGTCGAATTAATTACACCATTTAATGAGGGTGAGGCGCGATCTAATGGAATCGAGCGGGTTGGGGCGGTCTTAAAAGATGTCGATCGATTTGATGCTGCTTTTTTCGGTTTCAATCCTAAAGAAGCTGAAACAATGGATCCTCAACATCGGTTGTTTTTGGAATCGGCGTGGGAGGCTCTCGAAAATGCTGGTTATAGCTCGGAAAATGAGGAGCGATCGATCGGGGTATTTGCAGGTGTAGGGATGGGAACTTACCTGTTATATAACCTCAGTCCGAATCCAGGATTGATCGAATCGCGGGGATTTTTGCCCACATTAGTGGGAGTTGATAAAGATTATTTACCCACTCGTGTCTCTTATAAATTGAATCTCCGGGGGCCGAGTATCAGCGTGGGGACGGCTTGTTCTAGTTCCTTAGTTGCGGTGCATTTAGCTTGTCAAAGTCTGCTCAGTGGCGAATGTGACATGGCTCTAGCCGCTGGGGTGGCGGTGAAGGTACCGCAGAGTGAAACGACCCTCTCGCCGGATGAAATCGTGTCTCCCGATGGGCATTGTCGCGCTTTCGACTCTAATGCAAATGGCACTGTGGGCGGTAATGGGCTGGGAATAGTAGTATTAAAACGCTTAGAAGATGCGATCGCCGATCGCGATCGGATTTATGCGGTAGTCAAAGGTTCGGCGATTAATAACGATGGAGCGATGAAAGTTGGCTACACCGCACCCAGTCAGGAAGGGCAAGCCAAAGTGATTCGCGCCGCCCAACTGATGGCAGAAGTGGAGCCGGAAACCATTAGCTATATGGAAACTCACGGTACGGGTACGGCATTGGGCGATCCGATCGAAGTTGCGGCGATGACTCAAGCTTTTCGTGCATCGACAGATCTCAAACAGTTTTGCGCGATCGGATCTGTCAAAACTAATATCGGACATCTCGATGCGGCGGCGGGGATTACAGGTTTTATTAAAACGGTGTTGGCACTGCATCACAAACGGATTCCCCCCAGTCTTCATTTTAAGACTGCTAACCCCCAAATCGATTTTGCCAATAGTCCGTTTTACGTCAATACTCAACTCACCGAGTGGAAAACTAACGGTACTCCCCGACGAGCGGGTGTCAGTTCCTTCGGGTTTGGCGGTACGAATGTCCATGCCATTTTAGAAGAGGCTCCACCGCTCTATCCGGTAACGTCACAGCCGAGAGCTTATCAACTGTTGGCACTTTCCGCGAAAACAGATACCGCATTAGATCGATCGACAGCTAATTTGGTCGATCGACTCCAGCACGCCACGGATCTCAATTTAGCTGATGTTGCTTATACGCTCCAAGTCGGACGGTGGGCTTTAGAACATCGCCGGATTGCTCTTGTATCCAGTCTGGAAGATGCGGTAGAAGTATTTAGTGTGGGAGACTCCGATCGAGTATTCACCGGACAGTCAGCAGCCAGCAATCCGCCGATAATGTTCCTATTCCCTGGGCAAGGTTCCCAGTATGTGAATATGGGACGAGAACTGTATGAGAGCGAAGCTACCTTTCGATCGGAATGCGATCGCTGTATTTCTCTCCTTCAGTCTCAACATCAAATCGACATTCGCCCGATCCTATTTGCCGATCGAGTAGACGTAGAATCGGCGACTTACCAACTCACCCAAACTGCAATCGCCCAACCTGCCTTATTTACGATCGAATATGCCCTCGCCCAACTCTGGATCTCTTGGGGCGTAACACCGCAAGGAGCGATCGGACATAGTATCGGCGAATATGTTGCCGCTTGTCTGGCGGGTGTCTTCTCGCTGGAAGATGCCCTGACTGTAGTGGCGACGCGGGGACGATTGATGCAGCAGCAACCCACAGGCACTATGGTAGCCGTCAATTTGTCTGTCGGCGACCTTCAACCATTACTCGACGATTCGCTCTACCTGGCAGCCAGTAATAGCCCCGATCTGAGCGTAGTTTCGGGGACAGTTGAGGCGATCGCGGGACTGGAGAGCGAACTAGCTACGCGGGGGATTACTTGCCGTCCGTTGCATACCTCTCATGCCTTTCATTCGCCGCTGATGGAAGGCGCGATCGAGCCATTTATCGAATGCTTGCACGGTATTACTCTCAATCCGCCCCAGATGCCATTTATTTCCAACGTTACGGGGACTTGGATTACCCCCACAGCAGCTACCGATCCGCTGTACTGGGCGCAGCACTTGCGGCAACCCGTCCAATTTTCAGCCGGAATCGCCGAGTTATTAAATAATCCCGATGCTATCTTCCTGGAAGTCGGGGCGGGGCGAACTCTAGGCACCTTAACCAAACAACAGGCACCAGATCGGACTATTCTTTATTCCCTCCCCCATCCCCAGGATAAATCTTCGGATCTAGAATTGCTGCTCAAAACCTTGGGACAACTGTGGTTAAACGGCGTAGATATCGATTGGACTAGCTTTTATGCCGATCGTCAATGCCAGCGCGTCCCCCTGCCCACCTATCCTTTCGATCGACAGCGGTATTGGATCAACGCACCTGCGCTAAACGAGCCAAATCGCGCTCTGGTTACGCCAGTTAAAAAAGCGGATATCGGCGACTGGTTCTATATTCCCTCCTGGAAACGTTCGACTTTACCCACACTTGCACCGACAGATCGATCTCGTTGTTGGGTAATATTTAGCGATCCGGCTGGGTTCGCAGACTCGATGACACAACGCTTGCAGCAACAGGGCGAACGGGTAATTGAGGTCAAAATTGGTACTCAATATAGCCACGATCGTGATATTTATACGATCGATCCTAGCGATCTCAGCCACTATGAGACACTAATGCGATCGATTTTAGAGGTCGATCGATCTCCGATTATTACTCATCTCTGGACGTTGGGCGCGGATCTCTCTTTTGAGGAATCACAAACCCTGGGCTTCTATAGTTTGCTCTATTTAGCTCAAGCGATCGGACAGTCGCCGATCGATCGCGCTCATCCGATCCACATTGGGGTAGTTTCTAGCAATATTCAAGATGTGACGGGAATAGAAGTAATTCACCCAGAAAAAGCGACGATTTTGGGTGCGTGTCAAGTCATCCCTCAAGAATATACCCACCTCACTTGTAGCAATATCGATCTGGCAATTCCCGCCACAGATAACGGGACAATCGATCGGATTATTGCCGAGATTTTGGCTCAGGCTGCCAATTCATCAGCCCCGATTGTTGCCTATCGGGGTAATTATCGCTGGTTGCCGATCCACGAACCACTGTATTTAAAAGCGGCGACATCGCCAGCACCATTTCGCGATCGGGGGGTGTACCTAATTACAGGCGGCATGGGTGGAATTGGCATGGCAATTGCCGAACATCTGGCTAGCACGGTACGGGCAAAATTAGTCTTAGTCAGTCGTTCGCCGTTCCCACCCGAAACTGAGTGGACACAATGGACAGACACCCATAGCGATGGAGATGCGACGAAGATTGGGATTCAGAAAATCCAAGCTCTCGAAGCAATGGGAGCCGAGGTATTGGTGCTGAATGCCGACATTGCCGATCTAGAGCAGATGCAAGCCGTGCGCGATCGCCTGTACGAAACTTTTGGCGAACTTCACGGTATTTTCCACGCTGCGGGAGTTCTGGGCGATGGCATCATGCAGACTAAAACTCTTGAAACCGCCGCAGGCGTAATGCGTCCCAAAGTTCGAGGTACGCTCGTCCTCCACCAGATTTTTGGTGCGAGTCCGCTCGATTTCTGGGTGCTATTTTCTTCGCTCAGTGCCGTACTGGGTGGATTGGGACAAGTTGACTATTGTGCTGCCAACTGTTTTCTCGATGCTTTTGCCCGTTCTCAAGCGCAGAACCAGCAGCAGCGGATCTTGTCGATCGATTGGGATATGTGGCAAGAAGTGGGGATGGGTGCCGATCTGACGGGGCTGCCCGATTACTTAAAACAAAAACGCTTAGAAACTCTAGAAATGGGGATTGCCACCCATGAAGGGATGGATGGATTGGAGCGGATTCTCCAGATTGGCTGCCGCCAGATCTTAGTTTCGACGAAGGATTGGCAAGTAGTACTCGATCGCCAACAGCAACAGACAGGCATCGCCCCAGATCGCGATCTCGTTGGCTTAGATGCTCCTGTGGAGAATGCGCCGCCGTCGCCAGTAGCTACCGGACATCAGCGTTCGCTCCAATCTACTACTTACATCGCACCTACTAATGAGATCGAGCAACGGATTGCCGCACTGTGGCAATCACAACTGGGGATCGATCGAGTGGGCATCAACGATAACTTCTTTGAGTTGGGCGGACATTCCTTGCTAGCGGTGCGAGTAGTCTCGCAGATCCGCGAAATGTACCCAGTGGATTTATCGCTAGGCACATTGCTATTTGAAGCCCCAACAGTAGCAGGATTAGCCAGCACGATCGCCGAGCAACTCGATCGAGTAGACTCCGCCGAGGCTGATGAGGTAGCACGACTACTCGCAGAAATCGAACATCTATCGCTAGCCGAAATCCAAGCCCAGTTATCCCAAGTCGAGGATTAATATATCAATCCTCGACTCGTGAGTAGGGGCAATTCATGAATTGCCCCTACTCACATGCCTACTGTGTATACACAAGTTGGCTAGACTTCGTTTTCGATGGTGCTCTACCCCCCCAACCCCCCCTTGTAAAGGGGGAGGCTCTACTCCCTCCCCTTTACAAGGGGAGGGCTGGGGTGGGGTAACACAGACTACGCATCAACTCAAATAACTTGTGTATACACCGTAGTCTCACATCCTCGCTCGAAAACACAATCTTACAAATCAGTTAGGAGTGCTATAGGATGGAATTTAGTTTATTTTATTTCTCTGGGGATGGCTCCACCACTAACCGTGATAAGTATCGCCTGTTAATTGAAGGAGCCAAATTTGCCGATCGACATGGGTTGGCGGCGGTTTGGATTCCCGAACGACATTTTGATGCTTTTGGTGGCTTGTACCCCAATCCAGCGGTCGCTGGAGCCGCGATCGCCGCCCTCACCGACAACATTCAAATCCGCTCTGGTAGCGTGGTCATGCCCTTGCAAGATCCGTTGCGCGTCGCTGAAGAATGGGCGATGGTGGATAACCTCTCCCAAGGACGAGTCGGACTCTCATTTGCCCCTGGTTGGCATCCCAACGATTTTGTCCTGTATCCTGCCAAATATGCCGACAAAAAAGACATTATGTGGCGCGATATTCAAGTATTTCAGCGGCTGTGGCAGGGAGAATCGATCGAGCTAATCGGCGGCAATGGGAAGTCAGTTAGCATTAATACTTTTCCCCGCCCGTTACAACCTCAAGTACCAATTTGGATTACTTCGCTATCCGACGAATCATTTATCGAGGCAGGTAAAATCGGTGCAAATATCCTCACCTCCCCGCTGTATCAAAGTTTAGATGAAATCCTTCGCAAAATCACTTTATATCGTCAATCTTTAGCTCAAAGTGGTCGCGATCCGCAGAGTGGCAAAGTTGCCATGATGATTCATACCTTTATCGGTACCGATCTAGAGTCCGTTAAAATTAAAGTCAAACAACCGTTCAAAAATTATCTCAAAACTCATTTCGATCTAGTAGTTCGATCGGCTGGAGATCTGCGGTTTTCGATCGATCCCAATACCATGACTGCCCGCGATCTCGATGACTTACTGGAATTTAGTTTCGAGACTTATTTTAACGGCAAAGTATTAATGGGAACGCCCGCATATTGTCGATCGCTCGTCGATAGTTTGCAACAAGCTGGAGTCGATGAAGTTGCCGCATTGATTGATTTTGGTGTGGAATTTGATTGGGTAATGGAAAGCTTGGATTTGCTTAAAGATCTCAATGATACTTATACATCGAATCATCATCTAAAAACATTAGTATGAACGTTAATTGGCAGATTTTAATCGCGGCACTAGGCGGAGCAGCCATCGATTTTTTAGAGATTGCTGTAATTGCTTACGCAATCGCGCGATCGGGTTATAAAAAAGAAGCGATCGCGGGTAGTATTTTTGGCGTAATACTAGTTGGGATAATTGCCATCCCTTTTGGCGGCATCTTGCGATCGATTCCCCTCAATTGGCTAGAAATTCTCGTCGGCGTAACATTACTCTGGTTTGGTTGGCGATGGGTAAATAAATCTATCAAACGGCTAGCAAAAGGCAAACGAGCGGGTTGGATGTCAGACGATCCACTTGCTGCCGAAGAGATCGTATTGGATGGGCAAAATTTGGGATTCAATCAATTAAATTTTTGGGTGATGGCAAAAAGTGCGATCCTCGAAACTTTTGAAGTTGCTATCTTAGTTGTCACGTTAGGATTAGCTTCGGGTGCGTGGTATGAGTCTTTAGCTGGCACGGCGATCGCGCTCGTATTTTCAGTACTTATTGTCACGGTTTTACACAAGTATTTATTAAATGTACCAGAGGTATTAATTAAGTTAGGATCTGGCATTTTATTAGGTAGTTTGGGGACGTTTTGGTTGGGCGAAGGATTAGGTTTTGATTGGTTATTTGGGGATTTCGCGATCGCGGCAATTGTCACAGCTTATAGCGGTTTGAGTGCGATCGGCTGGTGGTGGCTCAGGCGCGATCTGGGTGAGGTGATTATGAATGAGGACTGAATAATATACACATTTACTGTCATCCCACTGATTGACGGACAAATCTTTTCGGGTAGGTTGGGTTGAAGAATGAAACCCAACATTTCTAGGGTGTTTGAGTGTTTGTTGGGTTTCGCTATCGCTCTATCCAACCTACAAAATTATTTTCTATCCACTATTCTATTCACATGAACGACTTATCAAAACGAATTGCCGCACTATCACCGGAACAACAAGCATTATTAAAACAACGCTTAAACTCACAGGCAACCCAGCCAGCTAAACAATTAGCCATTCAGAAACGAGATCGATCGCAAACAGTGGTTTCCTTCGGGCAACAACGGATGTGGTTTCAAGATCAGTTAAGTACTAAAAGTGCGGTTTCTAATAATATCCCAATCTCGCTCAAGATCGCTGGAGATTTGAACATTGCCGCCTTAGAAAAGAGCCTCAAAGAAATCCTTTCCCGCCATGAAATTCTGCGTACAACTTATCAGACGATCGAGGGTGAATTAATTCAAACCGCGATCTCGATCGATAATTGGCAATTGTCGATCGTCGATTTGCGATCGATCTCCCCAGCGCAACAAGCACGAGAAATCGATCTCCTGACGATCGAGCAGGCTTGCGAACCCTTTAATCTAGCCACCGATCTGTTATTGCGAACGGTATTAGTCCAAGTCGCACCCACCGAGTATATCTTATTGCTCAACTTGCATCATATTGCCTCTGATGCTTGGTCGATCGGCGTGCTATTTCGAGAACTCAGTCCCCTGTATGCCGCATTTACGCGCGATCTACCGTCGCCACTCGCCCCGTTACCGATTCAATATGCGGACTTTGCGGTATGGCAGAGACAATACATGCAGGGCAAAGTATTAGCTGATGGGATGGCATATTGGAAACAGCAATTGCACCATGTCCCCGAATTATTGCCCTTACCGAGCGATCGTCCCCGCCCTGCCGTTCACTCATTTACGGGCAAAACGCTGTCTCTGACGCTCTCCAAACCACTGGTTGACTCGCTTAGATCTCTATCTCAGCAAAATGGAGCCACATTATTTATGACGTTAACAGCAGTGCTGCAAACGTTACTGATGCGGTATAGCAGTCAGGAGGATATTTCGATCGGTTCGCCGATTGCCAATCGGGTGCAGCCAGAAGTCGAAAATTTAATTGGCTGTTTTATCAATACCTTGGTGTTAAGAACCGATCTATCGGGAGATCCTAGCTTTAGTGTCTTACTCCGGCGGGTGCGCGAAACTGTCTTGGGTGCTTTAACTCACCAAACCCTCCCGTTTGAAAAATTAGTCGAAGAATTACAGCTAGCGCGAAATTTAACCTATGCGCCGTTGTTTCAGGTGATGCTGGTGTTCCAGAATACCTTCGCGATCGAGAATATCGAACTACCTGGATTGAATGTCCAACATAGTCGGATCGACAACCAAACATCCCAATTCGATTTCACTTTTCACTTTGTTGAAGCAAATTTTGGGCTGATTGTCAAGTTAGAATATAATACCGATTTGTTTGACGAGCCGACGATCGATCGCTTGTTCGGACATTTTCAAACCTTGTTAACCGCCATTGTCGCCGATCCCGATCGCCCGTTGTCGGCACTGCCATTACTAACGCCGATCGAACGCCAACAGTTACAAGCGTGGAGTCAAATCGCCGTCAATGATGCCCCAATTACCTGCATCGATCGCTTGTTTGCCGCACAGGTAGCAAAAACCCCCGATGCAGTCGCCGTCATCGCTGGCGATTGCCAATTAACCTATCGCGAACTCGATCGACGTACCAATCAACTCGCCCATTATCTCCAAAATTTAGGCGTTAAACCAGAAAGTTTAGTCGGGATCTGTGTCGATCGATCGATTGAAACGATCGTCGGTTTATTAGGCATTATCAAAGCT
The DNA here is from genome assembly GCF_031418915.1 of Chamaesiphon sp. VAR_48_metabat_135_sub. Taxonomy (NCBI): domain Bacteria; kingdom Bacillati; phylum Cyanobacteriota; class Cyanophyceae; order Gomontiellales; family Chamaesiphonaceae; genus Chamaesiphon; species Chamaesiphon sp. VAR_48_metabat_135_sub. The sequence continues at coordinate 38,452 of NZ_JANOJV010000056.1, forward strand.
GGCGGCGCATATGTACCGATCGATCCCAACTATCCAGCCGAACGCTTGGAGTTTATCTTTGCTGATGCTCAGGTATCGGTTTTATTAACTAAAAAATCCCTCGTTGCCAAACTGCCAAAATTCGATGCCCTTGCGGTGTTGCTAGATGCGGATTGGGACAAGATCGAGCTGGAAAGTGATACAGATTTAGCTGTTTCTCTGCCGATCGTTGGCGGAAAGCCCGCTTCCCTGGAGAATCGCCTCGCCTACATTATCTACACATCTGGCTCAACCGGACAACCCAAAGGTGTAATGGTGCAGCATGATTCTTTGGCAAATTATACCGCCGCCGCGATTGAGGAATATGCCATTAGAGATCGCGATCGCGTGCTGCAATTTGCCAATCTGAGTTTTGATGCGGCGGCGGAAGAAATTTTCCCCTGTTTGACGTGTGGGGCGACACTGGTATTAAGAACCGAAGAGATGCTCAGTTCGATGGCGATTTTTCTCCATACCTGCCAAGAGTGGCAAATTACCCTGCTGGATTTGCCTACAGCCTTCTGGCATCAGATGGTAACAGAAATGGCAACCCAGAAATTAACCCTACCCGACACGATCCGGTTGGTTATTTTGGGCGGTGAAAAAGCCGCGCGAGATCGCTTTATAACCTGGCAAAAACTGGTTAAACCTCACGTCCATCTTGTCAACAGTTATGGGCCGACTGAAGCCACAATTGTCACCACTACGATCGATTTATCCGCACTCACAGATGAAGAATTAACCGGACGCGAACTACCGATCGGTAAACCAGTTGCCAATGCCCGCACCTATATCCTCGACTCTGCACTCCAACCCACTCCCATCGGCATCCCTGGCGAATTGTACATCGGCGGGATGGGCGTGGCGAGAGGCTACCTCAATCGCCCCGATCTCACCGCACTCGCATTTATCCCCGATCCCTTCAAACCCGATGCCCGTCTGTATAAAACAGGCGATCGCGCCCGCTACTGGGCGGATGGGACGATCGAATTTCTGGGGCGGATCGATCGACAGGTGAAAATACGTGGCTTTCGGATCGAATTGGGCGAGATCGAAGCCTTATTGACTCAACATCCCCAAGTGCGCGAAAGTCTAGTTATCGATCTCGCCGATGCCAATGGGGATAAGCAAATCATCGCCTATATCGTGCCGGAATCTGGCTCTACACTGAGCATCCGCAGCCTGCGCCGTCTGCTAGAAAGCCGATTGCCTAAATATATGATGCCAGCCGGATTCATGCTGCTAGAATCCTTCCCGCTCAATAGTAATGGCAAGATCGATCGCCAGATGTTACCCGCGCCCGAACTAGATCGATCGGATCTCGATCGAGTATTTATCGCCCCACGCAATCCAATTGAGACAGAAATTGCCCGCATGATTGGTGAGGTATTAAATCTCGCTCGCGTTGGTGTCGATGATGACTTTTTTGAATTGGGCGGACATTCTTTACTCGCCACTAAACTAATCGCGCGATTGCTATCCCAATTTGAAGTACCAGTATCGATCGTCGATCTATTTCAATCGCCGACGGTTGCTGGTTTGGCAGAGTGCGTCGAGCGACTTTCGATCGATAATAAATCGTCACTACGCCCAATCGTTCGCGCAGCGTCGCTCTCGGCGAATCGAACCTTCTCAACATCAGCACCGCTCTCATTTTCCCAGGAGTCAATCTGGGCGTGGCATCATGCAGGGAGTACCAGCGCGGCACTCAATAGCTCGATCGTCATCCGCATCGCTGGCGATCTTACCCCTGCTGTCGTCGAGCAAAGTTTTAACGAAATAGTCCGCCGCCATGAAATTTTACGCACGGTATTTCGCGAGGTTGACGAACAACCGATCCAGTTTATCTTACCAAGCCTGCACTTGCCTTTGAATTATCAAGATTTACAGCCCTTACCGCCAGCCGAACGGGAATTAGCAGCTTATAATTTGGCGGTAGATCTCGCCATGCCGGAATTCGATTTAGCCGTTGCACCACTGCTGCGAACCCATCTGTTGCAACTCGCACCGCAGGAACATTGGTTAGTGCTGACGATGCACCACATCATTACCGATGGCGGTTCCTTCAGTCTGCTCTTAGCTGAATTGCATCAACTCATCCAAGCTTACGAGCGGGGTTTGCCCTCCCCCTTGCCCCCTGTCCCGCTGCAATATGCCGATTTTGTCGCTTGGCAACAGCAGCCAGAGCATCAAGTTGAAATCGATCGCCAGTTAGCCTACTGGCAGCAAAAATTAGTCGCTAGTAATGGAAATGCTGACCCCGCTGTCTCGGCCAAAACCTTGACTTTTGAGTCTAAATATGCGTTTGCTGCGTTCCCCGACGATCTGGCTGAGGCGATCGCTGCCTTGAGTCAAGCCCTTGGCGTTACCAGTTTTGCGATCCTCACGGCTGGATTACAACTGGCTCTAGCGGCTGAAAGTGGACGAACAGAGGTCGCGATCGTGACCACGATCGGTAATCGCACGGTGCCCCAAACTGAAACCATGCTGGGCTGCTTTATCAATGAAACGATCTTAAAATCGCAACTTCACCCCGATCTGACTGGCAAAATGTTACTCGATCGACTCCAAGTGGATATCTACGAGGCAATCGCCCATAAAGATGTCCCATTTGAGTCGGTACTCGCCCAAATCGATCAGCACGCGCCGATCGATCTGATGGCGAGTCTGACTGTAACTAACTCCACTCAGGGTTTAGCTACCATCCCCAATTGGGAACTAGTTGTCATGCAAACCCGAACCCAACAATGGGATGATATTTCTGCCGAACTCTACGATCTGGTCACGCCCTTGGAGTTTTATGTGGAAATGTCTCAACCAATGCGGGTGATGGTTAATTATAGTATCGAAAGGTATACCCAAGAGTCGATCGATCGACTACTCGCCAACTATCGATCGATCCTGACCAAACTCACAACCGCACCAGCAGCTACGGTAGCACAGCTACTGGCTACGGTGCACACACAAGTGGATTAGACTTCGTTTTTGATGGTGCTCTACCCCCCCAACCCCCCCTTATAAAGCGGATGCGCGTACTGTTCGGGTTCCCCGACAGTGTAGCGCACCAAGCAGGGGAGGGGGCTTTTACAAGGGGGTTGGGGGTAAAATCTCTGCACGCCATCAAGCTCGAACCCAACTATAAAAACTAACTATAAAAGATGACATTAGCAGTAAAAGTAATTGCTCCAGATAAGACCGTCTGGGACGGCACAGCAGACGAAGTAATCTTGCCTAGCACAACTGGTCAGTTAGGTATTTTGACAGGTCACGCATCGCTTTTGACTGCATTAGATACTGCGGTGATGCGCGTTAAATCTGGTAAAGATAAATGGATCCCAATCGCTTTGATGGGTGGCTTTGCTGAAGTTGATAATAATGAAGTAACTGTACTAGTTAACGGTGCAGAATTAGGCGAAACCATTAATAAAGAACAAGCTCAGAAAGATTTGACTGAAGCTGAACAGAAATTAGCTACTACTCAATCTGGTACACGTCAAGAACAAATCCAGGCTACTCAAGCTTTCAAACGCGCCCGCGCTAGACTACAAGCCGCAGGTTAGTTGTTTGCAATTGGAATAATTATTGTTCCCAAACGCTAATACCTCATACAAAACAGCTCCCTAATTAATTGATTAGGGAGCTGTTTTGTGTTTGATAGAATAGGAGTTCCAAATTCAAACTCATACCAATTTCTTGAATCAAAGCGACAGATCTTTACCCCACCCAACCTCCCCGAAGATGCGGGGAGGAGCCAATCTGTCGTTTACTCACTTTAAATTGGTATCAGACA
>NZ_JANOJV010000057.1:0-5713 GCF_031418915.1 Chamaesiphon sp. VAR_48_metabat_135_sub
TGGGTGATATCGGTATTGGTGCCCACCCACTCGACGATTTGCCCCGATCGATCGCGAATCGGTTCGGCGCGAGTCATTCCTTACCGATTATGGGGATCGATAATTTACCCATCGGTTCGGTGATGTTGTGCTTTAATGAAGCCCGATTGCCGACCGATTGGGAATATCGACTGGGCGAATTTGGGACTAAAATTGCTAGTATTACGATCGAGCGTTTACGCTCGATCGAGAACTTGTCGGAGAGTGAAGAACGGCTCAATTTGGCACTTACAGCCGCAGATATGGTGACGTGGGATGCAGATTTGTCCACAGGTAAAACCATCTGGTCTGACAATAATTTCCAGATCTTTGGCTACGATCCAGCCACTAATGGCGCAGCTACTGTCGAGATGTGGTTGAACCGCGTTCATCCTGACGATCTCCCAGATGTGATGCAGGCGTGGGAAACTGCCCAGCGGGCGACAGCCATCGGCTGGAGTCAGGTAGATCCTGATGAATTTGCTGCCATCCAGCAGCAATGGCAGCTCTGTGTGCAAACTGGAATGCCCTACGAAGCCGAATTTTGCTGGCATTTTGGTGGTGAATCCGATCGCTGGTACCTGACTCGCGCCGAACCGATTCGCGATCGATCGGGGCAAATCGTCGAGTGGGTGGGCACCAATACCGATATCACCCACCTCAAGCAAGTAGAAGCAGCCTTGCAAGAGAGCCAGCAGTTCGTGCAAAAGGTCGTCGAAACCATGCCGGGGATGCTGTACGTCTACGATCTGGTCGAGCAACGCAACATCTATAGCAATCGCCACTCCCTAGAACTGCTGGGCTATACACCAGAGCAACTAGAAGAGCTGGGGACAGACATCACGCCGAATATCGTGCATCCAGACGATCTGCCGAGCGCAATGGCGTATCAGGCCCAATTCGACACGGCTCTCCCTGGAGAAGTGCTGGAGATAGAATACCGAGTGCGACAGGCAAATGGTGAGTGGTGCTGGTTACTCAGTCGTAGCACTGTATTTAACACAACGCCAGCGGGAAATACCCAACAGATTTTAGGGGTATCGATCGATATTACCGATCGCAAACGCGCCGAGCAAGAGTTACATCAGAGTCAAGCACTCGTGCAAAGTCTGGATTGAAGAAGATTTAGACGGTCAGTTGCCACCAGACACTCAGCAACAGTTTCAGCTCCTGCGTACCCGTGTCAAACGGATGGAATCGATGATTGACAGTTTGCTGCGGTACGCCCGCGCAGGGCGACAAGAAGCTAAGTTAGAAACCTTCGACCTTGCCGAACTCCTAGCTGAGATTATCGACTCCCTCGCCCCACCAGAGGGCTTTAGGATCGACATCCAGCCACCGTTGCCAACGCTGACGACCAAACGCGTATTTTTAAGCCAAGTTTTTGCTAACTTAATTAGCAATGCCATCAAGCACCATACTTCTGTAACGGGACATCTGCACATTTGGGCGATCGAACATCCCAACTGCCATGAATTTATCGTCCGCGATGACGGCCCAGGCATCGCCCCAGAACATCACCAACAAGTCTTTGCCATCTTCCAAACTCTCAAAGTTAGGGAAAATAGTGACAGTACGGGCATTGGTTTAGCGATCGTCAAAAAGATCGTTGAAACAGAGCAAGGTACGATTCGGCTAGAGTCCAGCTTGGGCAAGGGGACAACTTTTTATGTGACTTGGCCGAAAAGTCACGGTTAGAGGTTTAGAGGATGAATGGATTACTCGAGTAAAATATCTCCAACTCTCCAAGCATTCGCGATCGTCATTTTTCTACTACTTGGCGCACAGATGGCAGGTCATACCATGCCAGAAAGGGATACTCATGATGTTCCCAGTGATAGCCAAAGTGATAGCAGGTTAAAAATGACCAAATCAGCGGATAATTACTACTTGTTGCCTGATGAGAATTTTCAGCATTGCTAGATCGATGCGGCAAATAAGTTCCAAAATAGAATAGCTGCATCGTACTAAAAAAAATCGGCAATATCCAGAACAAAAACAGATTGGGAACAGGAATATGCAACCCAAAATGTAAGGTCATAAAGATCGTGCCCAACCCCAAGAACTGAATAATTATTTGTCGAAGAGTTAGGTATCCTTTCATGAATTTTAGATACCAAACAAATCTATTGCAGTCGTGAAAATCAGGGTCGCCAGTTTGCCCAGGCTGCCGATGATGTTGCCAGTGATTGACAGCAAGTTTTTGATAGTCTAGAAGTGCGTACAATATAACTGCAAATTGACCGATCGCATCATTCAATTTACGGTTTCTCGAATATACAGATCCGTGAATTGCATCATGAGCGACAATAAATAACCCAGTCTGGATAAATGTTCTTCCTAAAATGGCGGGCAAAATCCATAAAGGTAGTAACTGAAAAATATCGATAAATGATAAGAATACTAGGCTACAAATCCAGAGTATCACGATGACTGTAGCAACCAGCAATCCTTTCCATGACTGCAATTTTGGGTCATGTTGCACAGAGTTCTCTCTCGTTGAGCAACACCATTGTTTCTGCGCCCGCTCTGTCAAAAGTCGGCTCTTTGCCTTGCGGCATCTCGACTAGATACCTCCAAGTTCCACCTTCAAAACTAGAGCTTCGCACGATTCCTTCTCCACCAATAAAACTTACTTTTATGTTTTGGTCATACAGCCTTTCCAGTGGAGAATTAAATCTAGTTACCTCTATTTTAATTTCAGTCATGGATAATATACCTCCAGTATTCTATTAATATTTGCTACTCTAAAAGTAGTGTGAGGTATTAACTTAAAATAGCTATTACCTCACACTTACCTATCGAACTTCAGGATCTTTCGATCATTTGTTTTTGTACCCGCTTCTACAGTATCAATTGTAATCGGCTAATTACATCTTCCAACAGACTGATTAATATCTATTTCTTTAGAGTGATGTCGCTCGATCGAAATTTATGTAAGCTAATTGTTATTCACCAATAAATAACTTAAAATTATGGCTAGCGAAAGACAACTTCAGGATCGTGGAAACTCAACTCAAGAGGACTCGCTGGGGATTCAGGATGCACAGCAGGTATCAGATCGAACAAATATCTCGGAATCGCCAACAGATTCAGAGCTACAAGACGATGGCGAAAATTTGCAACAGGTAGATTTACTCACGAAACAGCTACAGGATAATCTTAATTCGTTGGCGTAGCCGCGCCGCGAGGTAATCGATACTGATGCCGCAGTTGACCAGGAAAAGCAGGATATTTGAACATTGCAAAATAGCCTCAACCTCTAACAAGCTGGGGCTATTTTGCAATGATATCGAGAGCATTTATTTATTGTCGATGCTATTTTTTTAGCTCTTCAGCACTGTTTTTAGCTACCTCTGGATACATCGAGCCAAACTCTTTGATTGCATCTGCTGATTGTTCGCCAATTCTTTTTAGTCGTTAAGAGATAGATTGTCAAGCACCGAATTTTCTAAGGATCGATTCGGATTGTGACCGTGCAAAGCAGATCGTACCGAGTATTCTCGAAGAACGAGAATACTCGGTGTGAACAGACCTAGCGAGTAGCTACACTCATATAGTGCATCAAACCGTAGAAGTGCAGAATGCCTTCACCAGACAACCATTCGGTTAGAAGAGCTGCCATAAATCCGAGCATTGCAAACCGACCATTCCAGAGTTCAGCTTGGGGCGTAAATCCCCACTGCCACTCATTCCGCTCGATATTAGTAGAAGTGATTCCTTTGGTAGGACTTGTCATGATAATTACTCCAAATCTTGTGGTTACCGGAAATAGAATGACGATTTACAGTAAAGCTTACTTACCTATTTGAAATGTTAGGGGTATCTTTACCTGTGCTAGCCAATTCATCAACCTGCCACAATCCTATCAATTCGTTACATATATTTACCTCTCTCAAAAGTGTGAGTTCTTAGACTGTAATTTAGATTTGCTAAATCTACAATTTGAGGGATGAGCTATTCTCGTTGATGTTTTATCTTGAGGTTAAGAAAGTTCATTGAACAACAACGAACGTTCGCTAAAAAAGGGAGAATATACCATGTCGATCGCTATTGAAGATTCTAAGCGGACAGCAATTGCCTGTAAGCTAGCTGATATCAAGGAAGTGCAAAACTTACTGATTGCTAATGAAGAGAAATTAATGTCCAGTTGCAGCGATCAAGAAATTCGCGACAGGCTCGGACACATGTTGGATGACGATCGCAAGAATTTAGGTATTTTAGATACCGTCAGCATTCAATATGGTGTCCAGGGTAAGCCCCATGAAACAGTCACCATGATGGTTGAGAAAATTAGCCAGTTAATGGATGGATCTGAGCTTTCATTATATGAAAAAGTCTCTCAACACGAATTACTAAAACACCAGCAATTTATGTCAGGCGTTTTGGTTCACAAAGCCGCTCAAGTCGTCGGCGCAGATGTCGAAGCTGCGATTACGCCCTTAAATACACTCAACTTTGAGAATCGCGCTCACCAAGAGCAACTCAAAGGCGTATTAGAAGTACTGGGTGTGCGCGAACTGACTGGACAAGAGGCACAACAAGGATTGTGGGCGCGAGTCCAAGATTCTGTTGCCGCGCTTTCTGGTGTTTTTGGTAGTGCGGTAACGCAAATCAGCGATAAATCCGATCTGAGTATTCAAGACATAATTCGCATGGATCATAATAAGGTGAGTATGCTATTTATGCAGATTGAAAAAAGTAACGATCCCCAAAAAATTGAGGAGTATTTTGGACAAATCTACCAGGATCTATCTGTTCATTCAGAAGCAGAGGAACAAGTTGTTTATCCTGCCGTGCGCGCGTTTTATGGAGAAACCCAGGAACTATACGACGAGCAAGCCCAAATGAAAGTGATGCTTGCCGATCTAAAATCTTCTAGCTCTTCAGCTAATGATTTTAAGTCAAAAGTTGAGCAATTGAAAACGGCAGTGATGGCTCACGTTCGTCAAGAAGAAAATATGATGTTTGCGGCGATTCGCAGCAACTGTAGCGATGCCCAGCAACAACAATTAGCTACGCAATTTAAAGCTGCGAAAAGTACACTTCAACAGCAGCTTGCTGCGTAAGCTAAATACCAGTTCTCACACTTAACTATTGTGGGACTATGAGGAATAAATCTTCCCTGTAGTCCCTCTTATTAACAGCATAAATAATCGATTGAATTTAAACTAATTGAATTTAGGAGGTATCTCAAATGACTGGACAATTATGTTGGATTCCCAAGTTTAGCAGCAAGGGAAAATTAGCTCTGCACCTTCGATTGGAATCTTTTCACCCTTGGAAACCTTATACAGCTTTTCCTGGACTCTGTGTACCAGACTATCGCATTCCAGGCGGTTCGCAGGGTTGGGCGACTAGCCAAAAACTTTTACAAGCCGGATGGACGATAATTTCTACACAGCAAGCTCAAGGATCTTTCGTTGGCGTAGCCTCCGCATTACGGAATCGACCTATGAGCAGCTTGATAAATCTATTTGATGATGACGAATTAGCAGCTTAATCAAGCTGATGTGGCGTTGCTCAATTGAGGATGATTAATTACTTTGTTTAGCGTGAACTCGATCGCGGCAACATCACTATAGTTAGCATGGCGATCGCTAATAAGCCACCGAGGGCGATCGCTGGGTTGTTTAAATTGGCGATCGTAATCCCCCCAATTGCCCAAATAATTACGCCGCCGAAAGCTCGATCG
>NZ_JANOJV010000058.1:0-8219 GCF_031418915.1 Chamaesiphon sp. VAR_48_metabat_135_sub
GGTGTGGGGGTGTGGGGGTATGGGGGGTGTGGGGGTGTGGGGGTGTGGGGTGTGTGGGGTGTGGGGTGTGGGGTGTGTTTACTACTCCGTCACTCCCTTACTCCGTTACTCCGTTACTCCGTCACTCCCTTACGCCCTTACGCCCTTACTCCCCGACGAAAGATAACAAGGGACGAAAACCATGTTTGAGAGAGGCTTGACCGATGCGATCCATTTTCTCGATCGTAATCTGATTGCGTCCCCAGGAGAAGTTAGTATGCAATTTCTCAAACTCGAGGATCATGGCTTCGGCGAAACAGGCAAAAAGCTGACGGGCGGGGGTATCCATTGCCACGATGCCCATGATTTTCCAGTCAATATCGAGGGAATGCTCGACAATGCCGCCATTCATCACATATACGCCAGGAGCTTGAATTTTAGTTCCCAAATTTTTGGGATAGCCCCCATCAATCAGCAAACAAGGCTGTTTGAGTTGAGTCGCATCAATTTCTACACCCTTGGGCATACTTGCCACCCAGACGACGATATCCGCTTGGGGTAATGCTTGTTCCAAGCTCATGATTTTGCCACGCCCTAGCTCTGATTGGAGCTGTTGGAGCCGCTCTTGGTTGCGGGCTACTAATAGTAAATCGGCAACATTCATCCGTTCGTCGATCCACCGACAAACGGCACTCCCAATATCCCCTGTTGCACCAACGACGGCGACAGTAGCTTTGCTCAAATCGATATCTAGTTTGGCTGCACCCTCTTCTACTTGCCGACAGATAATGTAAGCTGTGTGGGTGTTGCCCGTTGTAAACTTATCGAAATCCAATTCGACGTTGCGGACTTGTTTATTTTGCTGGAGATCGAATTCTTCAAAAATAATCGAGGAGAATCCACCTAGTGCAGTGATATTGATGCCCTGTTTCTGGGCATGTGCCATTGCATTGAGAATTTTGCGAATCGCTGCTTTGATCCTTCTGGTTGCCAACATTTCGGGCAAAAAGCAAGACTCGACGTAGTAGCCTTCAATCTGTTGTCCGGTAATACTTGTGACCTTGATGTGGTCTACTGTCTGTGGTGGGGCACTGCACCAAAAATCCAGCCCTTGGTCGGCATATTCTGGAAAGCCTAAGTCTTTAGCGACGGCTTGGGCATGTTCTAAGCTGGTGAGGTGACCGATAAGACCAAACATGAAGATTTTACGAGTTGTGCCTGTCGTTGGCAGAGCCTCCGCCTTGCGGAATCGGAAGTTTAGGATCGTCAAACGACAGGAATATTTAAACCGATCCTTTTACACAATAGTACAAAATAGGGACGAGGGGATCGCTTATTGAATGTAAGTTGATAGTTTCCTTCTGGGGTACGGGAGTACGAGAGTGACGGAGTGACGGAGTAATCAACACCACACCCCAACGCCCCAACGCCCCCACACCCCCACATCCCCACACCCCAACACCCCCACACACCGATGCGTCTTCGTCAATTCAACTGGACACCCTATCTCTTCCTCGCACCCGCACTACTATTGCTGGCTGTAACGGTATTTTTACCAGCATTACAGGCTTTTTATCTGAGCTTTACCAATTATGACCCGATCGCGGGTACGGCAAATTGGCAGGGATGGACTAATTTCGATCGATTGTTTAAGGATGAGGTATTTTGGCAGACGCTGAGAAATACGGTGGTTTATCTGTGTGGAGTAGTGCCGATTCTGGTCTTTGCACCATTGCTACTCGCCATTCTAGTCAACCAAAAGCTGAAAGGAATGAGTTTCTTTCGGGCGGCTTATTATGTACCTGTGATTATTTCGATGGTGGTGGCGGGAATTGCCTGGAAGTTTATTTATGCTGAAAATGGTTTGCTCAATCAATTATTGAAAGTTGTGGGGATTCCCGCGATTCCCTGGCTGACTAGTCCTGGTTTAGCTTTATTTAGCGTGATGGTGGTGACAATTTGGAAGGGATTGGGTTACTACATGACCATTTATTTAGCTGGGCTGCAATCGATTCCAGCGGACTTATATGAAGCTGCGGCGATCGATGGTTCGGATAGTTATACTAAGCATTGGGATATTACGATTCCGCTGATGCGGCCCTATATGTTACTTGTTGCGGTGATTTCGGCGATCGCGGCGACAAAAATCTTTGAAGAAGTCTATGTGATGACTCAAGGCGGGCCGAGAAATAGTTCTAAAACTGTGGTTTATTATTTATATCAACAAGGTTTCGGTTCGAGTAATCCCGATCTCAGTTATGCTTGTACGATCGGTTTAATTTTATTCCTAATTGTATTTACCCTATCGCTCCTAAACCTCAAACTTTCTCAAAATAATGTTAATGTACCCTGAGAGGATATTTACACGGAACCGTGAATGCTCGTTATATAATTGTGGCGAAATTGACTATCAAACTGCTTGGATTTGGCAAAAATCGCTACAGAAGGAACGAATTGACGATCCAGATCGATCGGATGCCCTAGTCATTCTCGAGCATTCACCTGTGTACACGCTCGGTACTGGATCTAGCTTAGAGTTCCTAAAATTCGACCATTTGCAAACTGAATATGAATTGTATCGAGTCGAACGTGGTGGCGAAGTGACTTATCATTGTCCTGGGCAAATAGTTGTTTATCCGATTCTCAATCTCCGCCACTATCAACAAGATTTACACTGGTATTTACGGCAATTAGAAGAAGTTATCATCCAAGTTTTAGCATTGTCCGATCTCCAGGGAGAACGGATCGACGGTTTAACGGGTGTCTGGATCGAAGGTCGAAAAGTTGCCGCGATCGGTATTAAAGTCAGTAAATGGATTACCATGCATGGTTTTGCACTGAATGTATGTCCAGATTTGAGTGGGTTCGATCGAATCGTGCCATGCGGAATTGCCGATCGATCTGTTGGCAGTCTGGCTGAGTTTATTCCTGATATTAATCCCGATCTAGTGCGTCAGCAAATCATCAAAGTTTTTAGCGAAATCTTTCAGGTTGAGATATTAGATATTCAGTAATTAGCGTTGATATAGCCTTTTTCTTGGCATAAATTGAGATGAAGATCTGTTGCTGTCCGTAGCAGGTTTACCGCGCACCAAAATTCTGTAGACGATCTAAACTTCGATCTGTTGAATAACGAACGGAAAACCCGTCGATTGAGTCGTCGTGTTGTTCGATTAGAACGCAAAGACCTTAACGATTAAACGTCTTTGTTACCAGCAATTTGACCTGCCGAAAATACTTTTGGGTACCGATCGATTGTAGTTAGGAAATTATTTTCGTACCACTAATGACCAATTGTGGTGTAAGTCGATCGAGAATTTGCTTCAGTACCATTGCAGACCAGTCGATATCGGCCGCTGTGGTGCTCTTCCCGAGAGTAAGGCGAATTCCGCCCACTGCATCAACTTTGCTGTAGCCCATCGCTAATAGAATTGGGCTGGGAGTAAGTTTGCCACTGGCACAAGCTGCGCCAGAACTGATGCCGATACCAGCGAGGTTGAGTTGTCGGACGATCGTTTTACCAGTGATGGGTTCTTGTCGATCTGCGCTCGGGATCTGGAGACAGAAGCTGAGGTGATGGGGAAGGCGGTGAATTAGATCTCCAGTGGGCATTAATGTGGGACAATCGGCGAGTAGCTCGAATAGTCGATCGCGTAACCCGATTAATCTCAGATTTTCTGATGCTAATTCTTCACTCGCTAATTCTGCCGCTACGCCAAATCCAGCGATTTGCGGTACGGCTTGAGTGCCAGATCTCCAGCCCATTTCTTGTCCGCCACCAGCCAATAGTGGGATAATTTCTAAGCCTGGGCGAATGTATAGTGCGCCTGTACCCTGAGGACCATAAAGTTTGTGACTGGAAATCGAGAGCAGATCGATCCCTAATTTTTGGACATCGATCGAGATTCTGCCAGCAGCTTGAACGGCATCAGTATGGAAGTAAACTTGGTACTGACGACAAATAGCGGCTAATTCGGCGATCGGTTGGACGGTGCCTACTTCACTCTGAGCATAGACGATCGATACCAGCACTGTATTGGGACGAATAGCTGTTGCGAGATCTTCAGGTTTTATGCTTCCGGATCGATCGCAAGCTAATCTAGTTACTTGCCATCCTCTAGTTTCTAACCATTGAACTGGCGCACTAATCGAGGAATGTTCGACGCTCGAAATAATTAAATGTTGGGGGGTGGTGTATAAATTTGCTACCCCCATAATTGCTTGATTATTAGCTTCGGTACCACCAGACGTAAAAGAGATCGCGTCAGGGTTGGCATTAATTAATGCTGCTACTTGAAATCTCGCTTGTTCGATCGAGGTTGAAGCTCGTTCGCCCCATTGATGGATACTCGAAGGATTTCCCCATTCTGACGCAAGCACTCGATGCATAGCAGCGATCGCTTCAGAGCGAGTTGGCGTTGTCGCACTATGATCTAGATAAATCTGCATAAATTTGTGAGGAGGAGCGGGGAGCGCGAGCTACTGTTTTATCTCTCTTGTCTTGGAAGGGTGCTCTACTTGCCTGTAACATTGTATGGGTCGGATGGGTTCCCGATCCGCGACCCATAGCCAAGCAGCGGCGCACTTTGGACGAGTTCCCACTGATCGAGTCACCCTAAACGATGTCCATAGATGCGCGTCAAGACAAGGTAGGGGAAACAGCAAGACCATTGGGCGGGGAACCCGCCCAGCAGCACGTTCTGCTCCATCGCCTTAGAGACAAAGACGGGAAAGATCCGCTTCTTGAAGAAGTCGGGGATGTGTCTTCTAGCTTCTCGATCTGCGAAGTTCAGTATTTAACATTTGCAGTATACGTTATCTAGCTGCCTGGTTTACAAATGTTATAATCTTCATGTGACAGTACTTCTTTTGGTTGGAGAATGCCATCTCGCTCGAAGCACAACATTCGATAATTGCGAGTGACGGGAATGCTAATTACTAGTCGATTGTGACGCAGCCTTTTCCCACCAAACTCTCGATAGTTGCGACGATCTTGTAAGCCAACGATAATATTTCTAGCTTTTAGAACCACATGAGATGGTAAGCTTTTGAGGTCGATCGGATCGAAGGCAAAACTATCATGCCAACTCCGTTTTTTCTCTTTCTTTTCATTTACATCTACCTCCTCTTGAAGGCAACGGTGACAGATCTGGCCGTAGCCCTTATGACCGCATTGAAAACTTTTTCTGTGTCTGCTCATAAAATATACCTCGATAGTTAATGTAGTTGGTAAAAATGGTAAGTAAGCAGTTATAAATTAGCTGCATAGAAATTTGAACAGTGAAATCGATACTGCCAATCTCGCTTGGTGAAGAACTCGATCGAGTTTTTCTGCCAGCAAGCACTATTATCGATTCTGCTAGTAGATTAACACTAACTATCTAGGTGATGTCAACCCATCATTGTTGACAAAGCCTATTAGCAAGATAAACTTCAATTCTAGAAGTCGATCGCCGGATAGACTGTGATTTCAGACAATATTTAGGTGATAAATGATACAATTGAACGGGTAAGGCTCAATTGTTAACAGTGCCCAAAATCATTGACGATTAGTAGTAACAAGCTATTAGTTCATAATATCATGCATAGTTTTGGGGTTTCCCTGTGAAATTTCGACGTTTTAGCGGTGCCTTTGGCACATCGCACTCCTCTCTGTTATTTATTTTAGCTCTTGGCAGCATCGGTGTTGCTATTTTTTGTGGATATTGGTTGTGGCTGCAGTTTCAGTCCAGAACTCAGGCACAATTACCATCTTTACCACAAGATGAGTCGGTACAAGTCTATTTTAACCACGATCGATCGGTAAACTTTACAGAACCTTATCGACAAAAAACTAGACAAGGTACGGATTTGGCGGCGAAGTTAATCGCTCGAATCGACTCTGCACAATCGCAAATTGATGTAGCAGTACAAGAGTTTCAACTACCGAATATCGCTCGAGCTTTAGCCACTAAGTCACAGGCTGGAATCAAGGTGCGGGTGATTTTGGAGCATAATTATAGTCGTCCGTTGAGTGAATTAACAGCAGCCGAAACCGATAAGTTCACACCACGGGAGCAGGATCGTTATCAACAATTTCAACAGTTAGTAGATATCGATCGCAACGGCATTCTCAGTCAGGTGGAGATTAACCAACGCGATGCTCTAGTTATCCTCCGCAATGCCAGAATTTCAATCCTGGATGATACTGCGGATGGCTCCAAAGGAAGTGGATTGATGCACCATAAATTTATGGTGGTGGATGGACATCAAGTAATTGTGACTTCGGCAAATTGGACTATGAGTGATGTATATGGCGATATCGATCGTCCAGATAGCGAAGGAAATCAGAATAATCTCGTACAGATCGATAGTAGCGAATTAGCCGCAGCCTTCACTACTGAGTTTAACCTGATGTGGGGCGATGGCACCGCAGGCAACCCCAACAGCCAATTTAAGGCGCGGAAACCAGCACGTCCACTCATTGAAGTATCTGTCGGAAAAACGCTGATCCTGGTGCAATTTTCCCCAACTTCCCAGCAGCAGACGTGGGAAAATACGAGTAACGGCTCGATCGGTAAGTTACTTAGTACCAGTCAACAGCAAGTAGATTTGGCTTTATTTGTCTTTTCTGAACATGCTTTGGGCAATATTTTACAAATCCAATCTCAGCGAGGGATTAAGGTGCGGGGAATCGTCGATCGACAGTTTGCTTATCGCGATTATAGTTCGGCTTTAACGCTGATGGGGATAGATCCCAACAATCTTTGTCAGGCTGCTGGAACTAATCTACAGTCGTTGGATACAATTGGAGTGCCGACTTTACCTACTGGAGATTTACTCCATCATAAGTTTGCGATAATCGATCGACGAACGGTGATTACTGGCTCGCATAATTGGTCGAATGCCGCCAATTATCATAATGATGAGACACTATTAATCATTCAGGACAATCCGACTGTTGCCGCACATTTCGATCGAGAGTTTGGCAGGCTGTACGAACATGCCGTTGTCGGCATCCCCGCACGTTTAAAAAATAAACGGTGTTAGGTGTTAGGTTTTGGGTATTAGGTGTTAGGTATTAGGTATTAGGTATTAGGTGTTAGGTATTAGGTATTAGGTGTTAGGTATTAGGTATTAGGTGTTAGGTGTTAGGTGTTAGGTGTTAGGTGTTAGGTGTTAGGTGTTAGAAAAATCTTAGATAGGGTCGAACAGAATGAACACAACATAAAAAATGAAGTTTAATTTTCATCCACATTAATAGGTTAATTATTGTTAGAGTAAATTTCAATGATATTCTAAAACTTAAAATCTAAATTAGATGCACTTAATTATGTTTGACTTGGACGGCACTTTAGTCGATAGTACGACTATCGACTCGGATTGCTATTTACAAGCATTAGTTGATGTGTTTGGATTCGATCTCGATCGGATCGATCGAAATTGGAGTAATTATCCCCACATTACAGATGCAGGTATTTTACAAACTCTTTGTCAAACAGAATTAGGGCGCGATCCAAATGTTGCTGAAATTAGTTATTATCAACAACGTTTCTTAGAACTATTAACAATTACCGTCAGCAAACAACCATTGCAACCAATTTTTGGAGCCAAAGAAATTTTAGATAGGTTAAATGCTGAACCTAATTATGCGATCGCCTTAGCAACTGGGGCTTGGGAACAAACAGCACAGTTTAAACTTCAACAAACTGGGTTAGATAAAATAATTGTACCAATGGCTTGCTCCGATGATGCTCGTGCGCGGACAGATATCATGAAATGTGCTTATCAAAGATCGATCGAATTTTACCAGCAATCGCAATTTGAAACAGTCACATATGTGGGCGATGGTGTCTGGGATGGTGTTGCCTCAAAGCATTTAGATTATCATTTTGTGGGAATTGGTACTGGGAAGCGAGTGGTGGATCTACTTGCAACTGGTGCAAAATGTGTTTTTCCTCACTACCAAAATCTAGTTGAAATTATGTCTATTCTGCCACGATAAAAATGCTCGATCGACAGATATTTTATAATTCTTATCGATACTAAATTAGACCCGAATTGGAGGTCAAATGCTCTTAGCTCAAGTCTCAATCTGGACGAGTCCAGTTATGCAAGTTATTGCCGAAGATATCGGTCGAATTGCCTGGAATAGTTTTCTCGCATTAGTACCACTAACTCTAAGTTTTTTTCTGTTTAATAAACCTCGATCGAGACTATTTTGCTGGAGTACTTATGTCTTGCTAGGTCTTAGTTTTGTC
>NZ_JANOJV010000059.1:0-68206 GCF_031418915.1 Chamaesiphon sp. VAR_48_metabat_135_sub
GGACTCGATCGATTCAGACTCCTTCACTACATCAGCTTCAAATTTTTGTAACCGATCGACCTCAGTAACTCGATCGATCTCTTGAGATTCTTTCTGTTTGACGAGGTTTTGTAACTCACCTTTGCGAGTTTTAATATCATCATCGATTCGTTCGATCGCTTCCCGTTCGTAGCTATCAAAACACTCTTGCACCGCACTATAAATCGGTTGCCATTGTTCTTTAGAAATCTCTGGTAATTTGGCGATTAATTGCTTTTTGATTTCTTGAGTAAAATATTTCCGCGCGTGTTCGACTTGAAAAGCCGCAACGCCGATGCCTGCTGCCATCACCCCAATCGGGCCGAGCAGCGCGCCGAAGACAACGGCAATTCCCGCTGTGGTAAAGATGTTGAGCATGATGCTCTGAAAGTTGAAACCGCCGACTGCTAAAGCGGCTACGGCAAAGTTGCCAGATGCGAGGGAAAATAAACCCATCGCCCATTTTGCCCACGCTGGGGTACCATCATCGTCGAGAGCTTTACTGCGGGTGTGGATTTTACCTGTCAGTTTTTCGGCCATCTCTTGGGTGATGTTTTGATAATCGCCACCATGCTTTTGAGCTTGGACTGAGAGTTCGCTAAAAGCCGCTGTGAGTTCTTTTTGAGCTGAGAGCGTCCAGGTGGCATATTTATCATTTATGTACTGCTGGAAGCCTTTTTGGGCGGCTTGGTTGAACTGTTCGCGCTTGCTGCCGCTAAAAAAGTCTAAAAGTTGCAGATCGGAGGGTTGATAAGTCTGGAAATCTGCCTCGAAAGTATCTTCTAATTGTAATAAGTAAGTTTTCATTGAATCGGCGATCGATCGAGCTTGTCGATCGCGCACGCGGCGAATATCATCGCGGAATAGATCGCGAATTTCTTGGAGTTTATTAAATTGCGGTTCGACTGCGGCAATTTTGGTTTTTAGTTCGTTGACATCTGCATCCAATAATGGAATTCTTCGGGCTACTGCTTCTTTAACGTGGGTGCAAGTTTGTTTGCCAATAATTCGGGCTTGACGAAGTTCGGCAATCGCCCGCTCTTGAGTCAAAAATGTATTTAGGGCATTAATAAATGGTGGAAATCCAGTTCCTTCCAAATCGGCATCTTTATCTTTGATCCGGCGACGGAGTGCGGTAATTGAAGATAGAGAGAATACTCGTTCATCGTAGATATCGTAACCATCTACCGCACAGTATTCGGCTAAATTTGCCTTAAATACCCGATTTAATTTTCCTTCAGCTTCAGCCATTTCAGTCGCATCGTCAGGATCGATTAGTGATTCTTTCACCCGATCCCAAGCATTAATTAAAAAGAAGACACTCAAACCGCGATCTTTGACATAATTTTCGAGATAGCGACGTTCGCCTAATGTACAGGGTTGAGATGCACTGAGCACGAATAAAACGGCGTGACAGTTATTTAGATATCCCAGCGACAATTCATTCCGCGCTTCGGTATCATTCAAACCAGGACTATCAATAATTTCAATTCCTTTCGATAGTAACTCTAGGGGATATTCTACCACTGCATAATCTACATCGGGAAAGGCAGGCTGATTACTTTCTTCTAACTTTTTAGCTTCAGCCGGATCGATCGTGTATTTAGTTTTAAATGCACTGAAATCGATCGATTCGGCTGGCTTACCATCTTTGAAATGAACGGTGACTTTTTTCTCCTCACCATAGCGTAATACTGTCAGTAATGCCGTACAAGGATTGACATCACTCGGTAAAATATTTTCGCCAATTAAAGCATTTAGAAACGTACTTTTCCCCCGTTTCATATCGCCCAATACCATCAAGCGAAATACACCCTGCTGTAAATTGGTACTGGCTTTAGTCAAATCTGCTAAATCTCGATCGAATCCCATTTCTCCCGATCCTTTTTGGGCAGCTAGTTCGGATTTCTGGAGATTAGTTATCATCCGACGAAGACAACCAGCCACCTCTTGGCGTACTCTAGCAACCCGATCTAAATCTTGAAGGAAGCGATTAGTTTGAGCAGTTGACATCATAGGAGTTGGGGTTTAGGAGTTAAGAGAACTGTAAGGTGTTTTATCCCGTAAGTAAAGCACCATATTTTCAAACTAGTGAGGACATATCGCCGATTTCTCCAAGAAATCGGCGATATAGCGTAGTTCGTCAGAGATGAAAATTTGTAACCGTCCCAAAGGGACAGCAATTCAAGCGGTTTGAGCATGATGCTCCTACGAGTTAACGTTACTCACAAGAATTCAAGTAGAGTTTATATATCGGACAGACTAGATTAGAAACTACCAAAAAAGTTAATCCCTGCTTGAAATTCTGTCCCGTAAGCACTATTTGTGGGTAAGTTGACTGCACCAGTGATACTGATGCTATCAGCAATCTGCATATCTACGCCACCAGTGCCATAAAAAGAAAATTCATCAGATTTAATACTATCAACTTTATCAATACTTTTCATGCCTAGTCCAGCACCTAAAAATGGATTAAAGATTGTTGATTTATTACTTAGACTATAGGTAAATGCTCCGTTAATACTATTACCAGATCCAAAGTATAAACCTGTTCGGACTCGGATATTTTCAAACCCAAATTTGCTCTGGATACCATACTGACCTACTCCATTGCTAGCGATAAAACTCGGTCCAAAATTGAAGAAGCTAAAAATTTCACCAAAACCATCTAGCCCAAAACTGTCATAGGATGATGATGATGGTGTTGAATCCAATTTACTTGGGCTAGTAGTTTTGCTTGGCTGCATATTTTCACGGATTCGTTCGCGGTATTGTTCATTATATTTACGCGATTCTGTTTCTCGTTGATTATTTTGTTGTTGCTGTCGGTATTGTTGATTGTCTTCGCGCCAACCCGCAGCAGCAGGGGCAGTTTTAGTAAAAATTGAAGTGATTGGAAGTACTGTTGTAAGTAGTAATAAAGTGAAACTATTTTTCATTAGTTGAGAATAACCGAGGCTAAATGATCGTGCTATTATCATTCCCCTGATTAACAATATTTTCACAACATTTCTCAAACTTCAATCGATTCGGTTGATCTTACAATTTATGTGTCATATTGTTGCGCTATAAATAGTGTGATGATCGAGGAAAATTTAGTGTTTACGGTTGAATTCAAACCAAGCCCATCCAGCCGCGCCGAGGAAGGCAAAGAAGGAGATCCAAGCCAGCCATTGAGAGACGTAAATAACTACAACACCAGTGAGGAAGAAACCGGAAAATTTAGCAGCAATGATGAGATCTCGTTTGAAACTGCGGACTGGTTTTTTCTTGCTCGTATCCTTTACCGTTGGGTGAAAGGGTGCCTCGACACGATCTATCTCTGATTCTAGCTCGCGCATCCGTAATTCTAGTTCGCGCTGACGGAGTTGTTCCTCCCATTCCCGATTTTTACGATCTTGCACAAAACGTACTCACTATTACTAGAATCAATTTATCGAGGTAGTGCCTCGCCATCGCTAATCTAACTAAGGCAAATGTTGAGTGTCAACCGTGAATCTACATAAGATCGTCGCCATACCAGTTTGTAGCCAGATCGCAGAGATGATAAAGTGGTTGAGATAGCTGTTTGCCACGATCTGTTAATTCGTAAGTAACTTGGGGTGGAATCGTCGGTTTATAATGACGATCGATAATCCCGATCGATTCTAGCAATTGCAATCTTTCGGTCAGAACTTTGGTGGAGATTCCGTCGATCTTCCGTTTTAATTCACCAAATCGTAATTTTCCATTAGTATCCAAAATCCACAAAATATAGATCGTCCATTTCCCTGAAATTTGATTTAGGAGCTTTTCGAGGGGAATCGAGTCAGGATCTGTGATACCCATTGATAGTTTCGGATAAGTTACTTTGTTACGAAAAGGTAACTACTTTACTTTAATAACTAATCAGTTTAATGTCTAGCTAGGTTTTTAAAAAATATTTGCGGGACAAGTGAAGATGAAAGGTCAAATCTGGTATATTGCGTTGCCGATCGGACTGATGTGTGCTATTCGGTTTAGTCTTAGTGCTTTTGGTTATGCCAGTCCACATTGGTTGATGGAAGAGGTTGGACTTTCTTTATCTTCTAATCCCCAAATACCTTATACTATTCGTGTTTGGGCAATCAGAGATATCGTGCTGTCTATTCTCATCGTATTTGCAGATAAAAGCATGGTGAAGATGCTCTTGTTTGCTTGTGTGGCGATCGATTCCACTGACATTATTTCTGCCTATTTGAGTGGATTATCAGGGGTGTTTGATGCAACAGATGGTTGGCTACTGAAACTGACATCAACTGCAATTGCCGCACTAATTTTAGATCTAGTAGCATTAACATTGCTGTTCATTTATAAAACACCTAAAAATCTCGATCTTGAAACTTCCTCGATCGACAAATAGTATTTACTCTGGACAAGCGATCGGTGTTTTTAAGACTGTTGGAATTGCTGTTAAGATCCGCTCTACAATCTCTTCAGTCGTGATATTTTGAGCGATCGGAATATGAATATCGGCTTCAGCGTACCTGTCGCGCCGCTCTACCAAGATTTGGTCTAATTTAGACTGAAGATTTTTAGAGGTATCTAGAATCGGACGGGTGGTGTCACCCTGAAGTCGTTCGATGAGAAGATCCACAGAGGGATCGAGCCAAATTACCAAACCCTGATGTAAGTGGTTCCAATTCTCTTGTCTAATGGGAATCCCGCCACCTGTCGCAACTACCAGCCGAATATATGCAGAAACTTCCGCTAATACCTGAGTTTCGATTTGACGGAATTCTGTTTCGCCCACGGTTTGAAAAATTTCGACGATACTTTGACCGACTAATTTTTCGATGGTAGGATCGGTATCGAGAAAGCCATACCCCAATCGTTCGGCGAGTAAGGGAGCAATAGTACTTTTACCCGAACCCATCATCCCGATCAGGTAAATATTCAGTCCTTGTAAGTCAAACATCATAAGCTAGTAGTCTGTAGCGTGTTGGGTGTTGGGATTCGGGATTTGAGATTCGGGAATAATCCCATAACTTACGCCGCCTACTACTAGTACACAGCTAGATCGCTTTCAACTTATTTCTGTGTGAGATCTACTAGTTCGAGTTCGCTGAGGCGAAAAGTTACCATTTTATCCCAGTTACCGCCTTCAAAAATTATCGCCGCTTTCCCGTCGGTGACTCGTTGAACGAATCCTTGGAAACCATAATAGATATCGTTGCTATTTTTGACACGAATAGTAGAACCAGGCAAAATCATAGGTCGATCGCTATTAAAGTTGTGAATAATTAATTTCTAGTTTAGCTCGATTTGCCATCGACGAGGCAAGGCAAATGGGATCGATCGAAAGCTGGCGAAGACCGCCAAGTCTATAAGATTTATTCTAACGATCGCCAGGACGATCGCTAAAACTTAGATCTTATTCGTTGGGAGTATGAGTGCGCAGACAGATGAGATTGTCATCTTTGATTTGGATCGCTTTGCGTTCTTCCCGCAATTCTTTCATTAGTCTCGTCACTGTAACGCGAGTTGTCCCGATCGCACTGGCAATTTGGGCGTGAGTCAAGGGAAAAGGCAAGAAATATCCTTCCTTACAAGGTTCGCCAAATTCTTCAATCAACAGGGTTAAATAACCGAGCAATCGTTCGATCGTGTGGCGTTGTCCGAGGGTATTCAACCATAGTAACTTCCGTTGATGTTGATAACGAAAAGAATCTAAGATCTCGCGTCGGAAACTCGGAAAATTTTCTAGATCGTGCCAATACATCCAGAAAATTGAAGTGTTGTCTGTATGGGCAAAGGCTTGAAGCGTAAATGGAGATCGATCTATAATTTCAAATGGTTGCCCCGCGCCTACAAAACCCAGGAAAGTTTCATCGCCACTTTGAAGCTGAAACTCTGTCGGGGTAATATTTTGATGTGGATATGCTGGTGGACTTGCTTCGGCTCCTCCAGTCAGGCGGATCGTACCACGCTGAACCAAATAGAGTAATCCCGATCGAGTCGGGATCTGAGCATCCTTAGAAAATGTGCGATAGCGATAATGTTCTTGCGCCCAATCTAGCAATCGGTGCCAGGTTGAGAACGAACGAGTATTGTTTTTTGGTGGGGTAGATGATGAATGCATAACAAACCAGCAGAACGGCAGATGATTTTCAATGATTCTACATGTATTTTGATGTAGTGAATCATTTTTATTTTAGTCTGGAATGTACTTGACTTTTGAGCGCGAGGTTTAGGTGTGAAGACATTTCCTTTGTCAGACCAGATCGTACTACCATTGGCACCTGCAATTGAGGGAACAATTGCCGATTATTTGCAGTCGATCGCTCAGGAACTTTACGTAAGCTTATCAACTAATTGTGACAGTGCAAATACTGGGTTCCCGCAAGATTTGTTTTGGCACGAGGATTTGGGTCGAAACGGCGTAAAGAGCGACCGTTTTACCGCATCGATCGGTTGCGTGCCAACACTACAATACCAGTATGTCAGCCCGATCGCACATCGACTGGCAACAAAATTAGGATTAACACCGTTGGAAATCTGTCAACGGCTCCAACCACTCAGCCATTCAGTAGCAGTTAATCCTCGCGATCGCCTGGATCTGTACTGTTGGTATAATGATTCTGGCTATATTTACTTTCAGCTCGCACCAGAAACGATCGCGATTTGGCTAAATTATATTCATGACTTGCCACTAGACATACAGCTAAATCAAGATCTATCGCCTGCTTCTGTCAATATTGCCTTGTACGCTCACGATCGATGTTGCTCGCTCCTAGCATTGGCACAAACCGAAAAATTAGTGACAATTAGCGATAATTGGCAGATTGAGAGATCTGATAAGCCGATAAACGCGCGCAGTTGCCCTGAAAATCACTTTACAGCAGCGTTAGCCAGCATTTTCGAGGAACCAGCCGAGCAGCGACTAATTCATACTTTAATGGAAGTTTTAGATGGCATCTACGATCGCCGTTCGCAGTTGCAACCCGTGCGGCGTGTCGCTGCTTCAGGAAGAGCCATAAATTGGGCTAAATTAACGATCGATCTAGCTGAAAGCTGGTTGGAATTTCATCGTCATTGTCGGATTTTTGGCGATCTCACCCGTCGAAATCCTCGTCTAGCAATTGCGCGATGTGAGTTAACGGCGATCTCTCGTCGTTATTTACAGGTTTTATTGGAGCATTATTTAGGAGTTAGATTAATCGATAATCGCTCGAACATTTAAACCACATATTAAAATTATTGAAAGCTCGGAATTATCGGCTCCAAATCTTCAGCACAAATATCGCTTAATTTAGCGGCGGTCGATCGATCGAGGTAAAATAAAATCATTGCTTGACAATTATCGATCGAATAGAATTGATAATTAATAATTGGGTTTTTAGGATGGGGATTTAGCAGACTCAGGAGAGATGATTAAAATTGGGTTTGACTGGGAACAATAATCATCGAGAAATAAGGAACATTGCGCGGATCGACATCCTCGATCGAGATAATCCGTTGATCTATACTAGTTGCCCGTTCGATATATTTAGCGCGATCTAATAAATCTAGATCGGTTAAGATCTGACGAACTTTTTCAAAATGACGACGGAGCTTGATAATTGCTACCGCGTCAGCGTTGATTAATTGTGCTGTTAACACTTCTACAGATAAAGTTGCCGAGAGGATGCTGAAAATATCGTTACGATAACATATCGGTGCCCCGATCGCCGCCGCCGCACCCATTGGGGACGCTACTCCTGGCACGATTTCGGTGATAAATCGATCGGCTAAACGGGTAAATAAATACATAAACGAACCGTAAAATAACGGATCGCCACAGCATAATACTACGACATCTCGCCCCGCCGCTAAATGTGCCGCGATCGGTCTAATTGCATCGGCATATAATTCTTGAGCTGCGTCAGGATCGAGGGCGCGGGGGAAGTGAAAACAGACTTCGATTTGGTTGCCAGTCAGATAAGGTGCGACAATCGATCGAGCGATACTTTCATGGTCGTTGGCTGCTTGATAAGCAACGACAGGAGCCGATTGCAATAGGCGAAACGCCTTGAGCGTCAACAATTCGGGGTCGCCAGGGCCAACCCCAATCCCGTATAATCTCCCTGTCTGAATTGCAACCATTATGCTAAGTTGTTCCTAGATATTTACCAGTTAATAATTAGGTTAGTAGTCTGCGGCGTATAGGATTCGGGGTTCGGCAATTTAGATCGCAACTATTCACTATTCACCATTCACCATCCACTATCCACCAATTATTCCTGCTCCATCGCTAGTGCATTAACCGCAGCCGCAGCCATCGCACTACCGCCGCGTCTGCCGTGAATTGTCAGAAAAGGCACCCCTCGACTATCTGCGGCTAGAGCAGCCTTGGATTCTAACGCGCCGACAAAACCGACGGGAAAACCTAGAATTAGGGCGGGTTTAGGTGCGCCTTCATCAAGCATTTCCAATAGTCGAAATAGAGCCGTCGGTGCATTTCCGATGGCGACTACCGAGCCAGCTAAATAGGGTCGCCATAATTCTAGGGCAGCAGCCGATCGAGTATTCTCTAGTTGGGCTGCTAAATCTGCTACCTGCGGATCTGGGAGCGTACAAATTACTTGATTATTTACAGGTAAGCGTTTCCGCGTCACGCCATCTGCTACCATTCGCGCATCGCACAAAATTGGTGCCCCGTTGGCTAAAGCTCGTCGTCCGACACGAACGGCATCGATCGAGTAATCCAGATCGCTGACTATATCAATCATCCCACAAGCATGGATCAGTCGCACTGCTACTGAATTGAAGTCCGCAGGTAAGTTGTCTAATTGTGCCTCCGATCGAATCGTAGCAAAAGATTGACGATAAATTTCCGCCCCATCACGAACATAATTAAGGGGTGCTGGAATGGTGGTAATTTTAGACGGCATGAAGTATTTGTTGCAGTTGGGCTAAAGATTGACGACTGGTAAATGCTCGAAAAGATTCTTGGGGATTGAGCCGATGATCGTGATAGGTATCGATTAACTGACCGATCGCAATCGGGACTCGTTCTGGGGGCAAAATATCGCTCGACTCCTGTTCTGCTTCGGCTGTAAGCCCAGCAATCGACAGCCGATAGCTTCCAGATTGTTCGGGGTTTGGTTGGTGCCCCCAGAGGGTGATATCGGCGCGATCGTGTTGGGCACAAGATTTGTCACAACCACTGAAATGGATATTCAGAGGTCGATCTAGACTAAATTTAGCTGCTAAATAATTAGCTAGATCGATCGCATCAGCCTGAGTATCTGTAGCTGCAAATTGACAACCAGTCGCACCTGCACAGGCTCTTAATAAACTACTGGGATGGTTTGCTGTCTGTACTAAACCTAAATCGGTAATTAATTCCTGCACCCTCGCCAGATCCCGCTCATTAATGTCGGGGACAATAATATTTTGCCAAGGAGTCAATCGAATATGCCCACTGCCATACCGAGCGGCAATTTTACCCAAACCCTCGATTTGGTCGATCGTCCATCGTCCCAACGGTAACACTATCCCCAGGTAATAAAAACCCGTTTGACTTTGCTGATGTACACCTAAATGACGATCGCCATTTTCTCCGTACGACTCTCGATCTGGAGCGAGGTTTTTAAAAATAAACCGCCTGGAACCCGCTAATTCTCGTTGGACAATCTCGCTAAACCCTGTCAAACCCCAGTGACGAACTACATCTCTCAGACGTGGTTTTCGCCGAGCATCTCCACCTAATAATTCAATTCCCTGTCGATAACTCTGAGCGATCGCCACCAACATCGGCAAACATTCAGCTAGGGTTAATCTTACCCCCACAGGTACAGGTGCGTCGCCGCGTTCGCCGATGCCTAAATGTAGACTAAATCCGTTATCACTAACAGCTAACAGCGTAATATCATTAGGTCGATCGATAATTCCAACAGTTCCACCACCATCAACCCCGACACTAAATTTAGTCGATAACACGCCTAATTCGGGATGGTGAGTTAAATACTCATACCAAGCTTCAGCCAATGGACGCACGTCAATTAATTCCTGCGCGTCAAACCCCGTCGTCGGACTTAGCATCATATTGCGGATACCATCTACAGCAGGATCGATCGCCGCCAAACCACAATCGGCTAATCTAGTTAATAAATCTGGCGCGAGATCCTGCGCTAGTCCTCGTAACTGTAAATTTGCCCGATTTGTTACCTGAAGATACTCTAACCCAGTTGACTCTAATAACTGCGCGATCGCCAAACACTGAAATTCATTGAGCACTCCACCAGGAATTCGCAACCGAGTCAACAATCCATCCCGAGCGACAGCAGGATGATAAATATCTGGACAGATAGATCTTTCGACAGACAATGAATTTAACTCCTTCCCCATGCGACGCAAGGAATAGTGGATTTTTAGAGTACCGATTGGGCACACTCAACCTCAGGATGCGGTATTCTGACTCGAAGCAATTGCTTCATCACAGTTGCGGCACAGTCCTGGATTTTCACCAGACTTCCCCGACCCCCAGTTAGACCAATTTACCATGACATCGTGACATCGGAACAATCCCACTATTGCCCCGTCACAGACATTAAATCCACATTTTGCGGTAGATAGTTCGGAAACCTCCATAATTTATCTCTTTGAGAACGGTGGAATTCAGGCTACAATTACTCCTAGTGTGAGTAAGTATAAATAACTATTCTAAAGCTATGTCTTCCAGCCCACTAACCCTCGTCGATCGTCCTGTTGAATCTGCTACCTCCGAGCACGAGCAGCAAGTTGCTAAATTGACCAAGGCTCTATATCCAGTCGATAGACAAGAGAAGTTTCTCGAACTTCACGCAGAAGTTGAGATTCTGTTCTCTCAGTTACAAGCTCTCCAACGGGTGCGCGTGTAGTTTTTTCATCAAGAAGAATTTTCCCATCATCTAAAATAACAACTCTTTAAATCAGCGAACAGAAAGCGATCGACTAAATTCGATCGCTTTCTGTTTTAAGAGGATGTTTGGAAAGTATAGCTTGCTACTTAGACCCTAGAGAATCCCCCTGTCTTGTTGCGCTTTATAGTTTTGGATTTTTTCTACCAATCTTACCGAGAGAAAGTGACTAGCAGTATGTAATCGACTGTGAATCTCGATCGCTTCGTCACGATACTGGATAATTTTTGCTCTCGTCCAATCAGGTGGTGGCGGCTGAAGATTGCTAATCCGATCTGCTAATTTTACCATCGAAATCTCGATCGGTTGTTGTCCGATGCGATCGAGACTATCAACTAATTGTTGTGATTTCTCTAGCTCTAGATTTTTGCTCAAAGCAGCAACCCCATCGGCAACTCTGATTCCAAAGATCGATTCAATCTGCTCGTAGCTAGTATCTGTATCCTCGATTGTGTCATGGAGCAAAGCGCACTGGATCGCCAGATCGCCATCAGATCCAGGTTCGGCATTGAGCGCGGCAATAATCTCCATACTCACGAAATTCAAGTGCATCAGATACGGTAATTCAGTACCTGGATACAACTGTCCCCGATGAGCCTCAGCAGCAAAGCGACAAGCTTTAATATATATTTCTCGATCCCAATCGGATTTCATTTTTACTTTTATTACTAGAAGGGGTTGAGGAAGCAATTGTTGAAGGCGAACGCAAATTCCGGCAACGGAATACTACTTGGAAGATTTTGATAGAAAGTTGCGTGCTAACATTTGTTGCCGAATGGGGCGATCGTAACCAGTTTGCTACAATTACACTGGCTGCATCCAAAGACTCGATCGGGGTAATGTTAGGTAGTATTGTCGGTCATACGATCTGTGCGTTAATTGCTGTAATTGGCAGTAGAGCGATTGCTAGTACTCGGTGGCGTAAATAACATTACTATTTCGTAAAAGCGGGGAGCGGGGAGCGGGGAGCGGGGAGAGTGATTAGAACAAGGACTAAATGGTGGCTTTATTTCAGCCGCTCAGTACTAGTCATATTTTCGAGCGTACCATTACTATAATTGGTGGATTATTATTTATTTTACTGGCGATCGTGACGATCGCTTTTAATGGGAAAGTGTAAATACTCTCTTCGTTAGTATTTATATCGATACGCATAGATATTGATAAATATCGATATAACTGAAGACAAAACAGCACATCTCCATCATTTATCGTGGCAAAAATCACCAAAACATTAATTAAAGTCGGTTCGCTAGAATGGTGCTATCGAAAACTTTCCCCTGTTGGCTGGGAAAATCCCCAAACGGCGATACTGTTGCATGGATTGCCCTCTCAAAGCTTGACATGGACTGGATTGATGCCACCATTAGCCGAGCAGGGGATTCGGACAATCGCGCCAGATTGGATTGGGTTTGGGAATTCTAGTAAGCCGGAAGCACGAGATTTTGCCTACACGCCAGATGCCTTTGTTGCCGCTTTTGCGGAGGCGATCGACACTTTAGACCTCGATCGAGTTTCCCTAGTCGTTCAGGGCTTTCTAGGCAGCGTAGGGATACAATATGCGATCCGTTATCCAGAGCGTGTCAACAAGTTAGTTATCCTGAATGCACCGCTAACTACTAGTGTGAAATTGCCCTGGAAAATCAAACAATTGGGTTTACCTGTCGCAGGTGAAATGCTCACTCAAGATCCACTTTCAGTCGAGCGGACTTTAGAGGCTGGCTGTAAATGTATCATTGAGGACAAGTATCTCGAAGTCTATCGTCAACCATATCTCAAGAGTTCGATTCCTGGTCGATCGCTACTAGCGACAATTCGCAATCTTAGACTAGTTGAATCCCTGACAGAGATTAGCACAGGACTGCCAAAATTAGATATCCCGATCCAAATATTATGGGGTATGAACGATCCCTGGCTCGATCTTGCACCAGCCGAAGCATGTGTCAAATCTTTAAAACACGGGGAATTAGTCACTTTGCCCACCGCCGCACATTATCCTCAGGAACACTGGTATGCTGAGATTAAAGCACCACTAATCTCATTTTTGCGCCGTCAGGTTTAGGCGTTAGGTTTTAGGTTTTAGGCTTTAGGGCTAGAAATCTTAATTTAAACGTTAATATTCGTCCAATATCTAAAATCATCTCACCCAGGAAATAAGTACCGACTGGTATGGTAATGTCAATGGAAGTCGATAGTTTATCGCTACTAATCTTACACGCTCACTGCTATGTCTGACCTGCCTTTCACTCTGGATCAGTTACGGATTCTCAGGGCAATTGCTGCGGAGGGAAGTTTTAAACGCGCCGCTGATAGTTTATATGTGTCGCAACCTGCTGTCAGTTTACAGGTTCAGAATCTCGAACGTCAATTGGATGTGCCGTTATTCGATCGCGGTGGCAGACGGGCGCAACTGACTGAGGCTGGGCATTTGTTGCTCAGTTATGGGGAGAAGATTATCACACTGTGTCAGGAAACCTGTCGGGCGATCGAGGATCTCCAGAATCTCCAAGGTGGTACTCTAATTGTGGGCGCATCGCAGACGACCGGTACTTATCTACTCCCTCGGATGATTGGCGTGTTTCGACAAAAGTATCCCGATGTCTCGGTGCAGTTACACGTTCACTCTACCCGCCGCACGGCTTGGAGTGTGGCAAATGGACAGGTAGATTTGGCAATTATCGGCGGCGAGGTACCAGCGGAGTTACAAGACTCGCTCGATATTCTGCCCTATGCTGAGGACGAATTTGCCCTGATTTTACCGAGTAACCATGCTTTTGTAGGGATGAAGAGTATTCCGAAAGAAGATCTGTATAAACTCCAGTTTATTTCTCTCGATGCTCAATCGACAATTCGCAAAGTGATCGATCAAGTTTTAACTAGGTGTGGTATCGATCCCAAACGGCTAAAGATCGAGATGGAACTCAATTCGATCGAAGCGATTAAAAATGCCGTACAAGCAGGCTTAGGTGCAGCCTTTGTTTCTTCTTCAGCGATCGAAAGAGAGCTGGAAAATGATACATTACACCGAGCGTATATCGACGGTGTGTCGATCGATCGAATGCTGTCGGTGATTGTCAATCCCAATCGCTATCGTTCTAAAGCTGCTGAAGCTTTCGCTCAAGAGATCCTCCCCAACTTTACCACGTATCCTTGGGATGCGAGCAAGCTTTTTTCTAAGCGCGCTAAGGCAGAGATTGATATTGAGGAGGATAGTTGATTCGCATTCCTACTGACTCAATTTTACTAGTGGCTGTTTGGCAATTGCGGTGAGGTTGCCTGACTCTAAATAAATCGACTTACAGAAATAACCAATCATTACTGTTAATTAATTGAGTTATTTTCTAATCATAGGGTAATTTATGCCGCTTTGTATAGTGCGATTGACATCGATCCGGTAACGACGAGAATTGCCCCGATTAATCCGAGTGTAGTGATGTGTTCGGGGATAACTAATCCAGGTGCTAACCAACCAGTCGCGCTCATAGATACAATCGTAAAAATTGGGGCTAAGGCTAAAATTGCACTGACTCTAGAAGCCTCCCAATGTTGCAGCGATTCCGCAAAAGCTCCATAAGCGATGACGGTATTCAAACCGCAAAAAATAAGTGCGATCCACTCGATCGAGTTAAGCTGAGTTAGGGTTTGGGGTTTAGCCATTGTCGAAAATAATAATCCACAAGCACCATAAATCACCCACATAATATGAGTAGAATCTAGTTTTGTTAATAATTGTTTTTGAATCAATGCGTAGATGGCCCAACTGACTCCCGCAACGATTAACATGATGCTACCATTAATGTATCTATCAGTATCTGTTGCTAATACTTTTAATTGCTCGGAAAAGAAGCCGATAAACCCAGCAACCAAAACTCCTACTCCCATCCATTGATAACGGGTATAACGTTCTTTGAAAAGGATTAACCCACCGAGACTCAAGAATACTCCTGCTAGCTGAATTAATACTTCTGCATGAGAAGGAGATGTCGCTTTTAAACCCATCACAAAGAAGATATAATTTCCCATCAAACCGACGATGGCGATCGCAAACAAATACATCGGTACTGTTTTTAATCGATCGAGCTTAGGGATATTTCCTTGTTTAGCTAAGTAACAACTTAGTAGAATAAATGCAGTCACAAACCGAAACCAATTAATCGTGTAAATATCTAATTTATTCAAGACAATTGCTAGTGCTACTGGTACTAATCCCCACAAAATCACGGTAATTAGTGATAATCCTAATCCCAACCGCCAGTTACCCGTCGTCCGATGAAGTTCCATTAAATTAATTGATAATTGATAATTGATAAACCTAGGCTGTGCAAGTTACGGAACTATTCCCAAATCCCAATCCCCATCTAAATAGTCCCTTTATGTACAAACAAGACTACTAGTTAATGAATAACAATTTAGAGTTAATTGAAGTTATTAACGAGCGCATCGATAATTCCCCACAGCAGCGGATAACTTTTGCTGACTATATGGATTTGGTATTGTATCATCCTCAGCATGGTTATTATGCTAGTAATGCCGAACGAATTAGCAAAAGTGGTGATTTTTTGACATCACCCCATTTAGCTGATGATTTTGGTGAGATGTTGGCGATTCAGTTATACCAAATTTGGCAGATATTAGGTGCGCCACAGCTATTTAGTATCATTGAAATGGGTGCCGGAAGAGGATTATTAGCTGCCCAGATTTTGGACTACTCTAATCGATTATATCCCGATTTCTTTCGATCGATTGATTACATCATTATCGAGACCGCACCAGCGATGATTATAGCACAACAGGTAAAATTAAGGGACTTGCCTGTGCGTTGGTGCAATTGGACGGAAATACTCGATCGATCGATTATTGGTTGCTTTCTATCTAATGAATTAATCGATGCTCTCCCGGTGCATCAGGTGATGGTTGTGGAGGATAAATTGCAGGAAGTCTATGTAACTATAGGCGAGAAAGACCGAGGATTTAGCGAAACATTTGGTGAATTATCAAACGCAGAATTAGCTAATTACTGGCAACTAAATAATGTTGACTTACTGAGTGGTAAATATCCCGATCGCTATCACACTGAAGTAAATCTAGCAGCATTAGAATTGTTAGATCTAGTTTGTAAAAAATTACAGCGGGGTTATATTATCTCGATCGATTATGGTTATACTGCCAATCGATACTACAATCTCATGCGTGCTCAGGGTACTTTACAATGTTATTACCAACATGCTTATCATAACAATCCCTATATTAATATCGGCAATCAGGATCTTACTGCACATGTAGACTTTACCGCACTTCAAAATCGAGGTGAGCTATTAGGCTTACAAACAGTCGGATTTATCCCCCAAGGGATGTTCTTAATGGCGTTGGGTTTAGGCGAAAGAATAGCCGCAATTTCTAATAGTAGTGGCGATATTCAATCTCTCCTTCGCCGTCGTCAAAATCTACACCAATTAATCGATCCGATGGGGTTGGGTAAGTTTGGAGTTTTGATTCAAAGCCAGGGGTTAACACCTGAAGAACAGGAGATATTATTAATAGGTTTGTCGATCGTTTAGAGGCTTGTAAATAATAATTCATTCCAAATAGATTGACTGATACCAATATGGCATAATCGATTTATACAACTGGAACGATTTTATGGTTGGGAGTCCCTTAATCTATCTACTAATTATCAATTATCTAACTATGCCATCTCGATCTATCCCAGTATAGCCATCTCCAGGCATTAAACCCAGCCAGCGATCGCTTTCAGGGGTGAGAAATAATTGGTCGTATACACGAGTATTCAGACTCTCGACATCTGTTGAAAATCGATCGCCAATTAACCATTGGTGGAGTTGGCTGTGGAGCAGGTATTCATTTCGAATACTATCGATCGCGATTAAT
Organism: Chamaesiphon sp. VAR_48_metabat_135_sub; assembly: GCF_031418915.1. Lineage (NCBI taxonomy): Bacteria > Bacillati > Cyanobacteriota > Cyanophyceae > Gomontiellales > Chamaesiphonaceae > Chamaesiphon > Chamaesiphon sp. VAR_48_metabat_135_sub. The sequence continues at coordinate 16,809 of NZ_JANOJV010000059.1, forward strand.
TTTTGAAACTTGTCTACCAGTGCGGGGATCTGGTCGTTATTACTACTCTTATCGGCAGCGTTGAGGCTGGATAACTGGGGTTGTTTACGACGGATGAGTTGACGACTGTTTTCGGCTAAAATGGCATCTTCCTGGTGCAATTCGCCTAGTTTTACCCAGAGTGGATCGTCGGTGGCTTGCTTCAAGATATCACTCCGCCGAGAAAAGGAGCGACGGAGGCGAAGCATTGGTAATTCAACCGCACTTTTCGAGATCGCAATTCTGCCAGCTTCATCTGCTGCGGGAGGATTGTTTAAAGATTTAATCGATTTGGGGAGGGGGATATTTACACCTAATTTATCGAGATCTTGTTTCCAGTTGGCTTGAAGATTAGTCAGTTGGGTTTGATGATATGTATCGAGTGCCTCTTGACGTTCGAGATCGGCTAATTGGTGATATTTAGCCACAAATTCCGCACCTTGAGTCAGATGACGTTTGAAAGCTTGGGGCGCGTACAATCCTGGTAGCGCATCGATCGGTTGTCCAGTTTTGTCTAGGATATAGTGAATGCTATTTCCGGTAATTGTCTGTTGAACTTTGCGCCCATCACCGAAATCGATCGTAATTTTGGGTACGGGGCGCACCGATTGCCAGTGGAGGATATATTTATCGCGTAATAACTGGGCAATTTCGGGATGGGAGTAGAGGGTAATTCTAAAGAAGCGACTATTTGCACAACTCAATTCTTCATCGAGATTGCCCAACATCCGCAGGGATAAAATCGGCTTACCACTGGTGGCGGCGGCTTGTTTGGCGGCGGCTAAATCGGTATGCCAATACAAACGGGACGCATCACAATCTCGTTGCTGACAGATACTATCTAGTGTTCTATTTAATTCTTGCCAGCGAGGATTATCCGTTTGAGTACGTAGTTTCGCCAGTTCGGTGCTGTTCATTTTTAAAAACCGCTCGATCCCCGCATATCCTTGGGATCTGAATCGAGCTATGTCGGTGTTGCTGGTTGTCTCTGTTGCCGCAACTGGCGATTGAGTCGCTAGGGGGATAATTCCGCCACTCAATATTAATAAACCTGCAATTGCGATCCTCGATCGAATGTTTGCCATGATAGTTACCATTACCGCTGTATAACTAGACTACACTAGCGATCGATCGGTTTCCTGAAAATTGACGCTTATCAATCTCACCACAATTAAAACAGCATGGAATTTTGGACTCAAGTATTGGATGTCGCCAGCACTAACGCTCAGAGAGTGGGGGCGCAATTACTGTTAGATTTTGGACATGCCCAGGGATTAGAAAAGGCTGATGGTAGTTTGGTTACTCAGTCTGACGAATGGGCCGATCGGGAGATTCGATCGAGTATCATTAAAGCTTTCCCAGATCATGCAATCCTGAGTGAGGAGGGCAACCATGAGTTTACCGATGCTCAATGGACGTGGATTATCGATCCCCTGGATGGTACGACAAATTTCACACGGGGGATTCCGTTGTGGGGGGTCTCGATCGGGTTACTGTATTACGGTGAGCCTGTATTTGGCTATGTTTATTTTCCCCCTGTATCGCAAGCTTTTCACGGTTATTGGGCGGGCAATACCGGATTAAATTTACCTACTGGTGCCTATCTAAACGGTCGTCCAATTCATGTCAGTCAGGATTCACCGAGTAGCAATCATTTTTTCAGTTTATGTGCCCGCAGTCTGCAAATTTGGCAACCTGGATTTCCCTGTAAGGTGCGGATGCTAGGTGTCGCTACCTACAACTTTTTGGCGGTTGCCGCAGGTGCGAGTCTCGGTGGAGTGGAAGCAACTCCCAAAATCTGGGATCTAGCGGCTGTGTGGGCGATTCTACACGCTGCTGGAGGGTCGTGGCAATCATTAAGGGCTGAACCAACTTTTCCAGCGGTTGCCGGCCGAAATTACGGTAACTATGCCATGCCGAGTTTAATTGTCAATCAATCGGAACTAGCGGATTTAGTATCGCCACTGATGACATCAATCCGAAAATAACTCTCATAGAGTCTGTCAGCGCGATCGTACCAGTCTGATACTAGCGGTGTGTTACGCTGTCTTGTCTCGCTAAACCGTCAGGGAACCCGACGAGCGCGAGCCGCTGATGCCAACACACCTTACTACAATTTAAGGTCTATTCACTTTTAGCCTCAGTTTCAGCAGCTTTAGCTTCAGCCTTCGCAGTCGCATCCGCTTTCTCTTGTGCTCGTTTCTCGCGTTTCTTCCGCTCGGCTTCGGCTAAGTCGCCCATGACAGCTTCCATTTGAACTAGTTTATCGAGGTTGCTGCGATAGGTATCGAGATCTTTTTGGAGTTTATCTGTTGGTAGGTGCATGGCTTCACCAATTTGCAGAATCGCAGCTTCGCGTTTTTTCTCGTCTTTGAGCAAATCTGGTGCAGCTTGTTCGAGAATTGTAAATAAACCAATCCCAAATAAGCGACTGTATTTGAATTTAGGATTGCTAGCGATCGATCCCAATGTACTCGCTAATTGCGCTCCCATCCCGTCGTTAGTCGGATGAGCGAGCCAAGTAACAATATCTTGCTCTTGCATACTGCGGGCGAATTCTTGGACTCCAGCGGCATCTGTGCGGTATTGTTGGGCATTTCCACCCATTGATTGACACAGCGCGACAAAGATCGATTGCTTATCTACATCGGGGCGATAACTTGCCATGAATCGATCGAAGCTACTGACTACACCCAATGCGTAAACAGGGTTGTAGTCAAAATCAACATTAGTAGAAAGTAAGTGCATTTCTACCATTAATTCTTCTACTACCCGCCGATAAATCGAATTAATCGGGCGTGTATGTTGAGAGTAGAAATTACGCTTGGTATCGGAGACAGTACTCAGGTTATTCACCGGGATATAAGAAAATTAGTTTACAATACTTAATTATCGTCGATCGCCTACCCAATAAGCAAAGATTGCGATCTTTGCTCTTAATTGAGATCGACTCGATCGACCAGCACATCTAGAGATCGCACCCGATCGTCCTATCCCCTATAATTTAGAAGATAGTTCAGACAAAACCGCTGCAATGACTTCAGAAGTAGATAGCGATCTTCAGTCCAATACCGAATTGAGTACTGCACTGTGGGCACCAGATCCGGATCTGGCTGATACTAATGGTGAATTAGACGAACTGCCCTCAGAGCTGGAGATGTCTTTTTTCGACCATTTGGAAGAATTGCGCCAACGGATATTTTACTCGGTAATTGCGGTCGCGATCGGGGCATTAGGTTGTTTTGTATACGCCAAACAAATCGTCCAAGTCTTGGAAATACCTGCAGCGGGAATTAAATTTCTCCAACTCGCTCCAGGCGAATACTTTTTTGTCTCGGTCAAAGTAGCTGGCTATTGTGGCTTATTAGTCGCTAGTCCGGTTGTCCTTTATCAAATCATCCAGTTTGTCATTCCTGGCTTAACGCGGCGCGAGCGGCAATTGGTATTGCCTGTGGTAGTTGCTTCGTCGGTGTTATTTTTTGTGGGGATTGCTTTCGCTTACTACTTACTAATTCCCGCCGCGCTCAATTTTCTAATTGGTTATGGTGCCGATGTTGTCGAACAGGCTTGGTCGATCGATCGGTATTTTGAGTTCGTGCTAGTCTTATTATTCGCGACGGGGTTATTGTTTGAATTGCCTGTCGTTCAAATTTTATTATCCCTACTGGGTATTCTCTCTTCTAAGTTGATGTTATCAGCTTGGCAAAGCGTAGTGGTAGGCTCGATGGTCGTCGGGGCAATCGTTACCCCATCGACAGATCCGCTCACTCAAAGCTTATTAGCAGGTGCCGTTTTAGCTCTATATTTCGGCGGGATTGGGGTAGTTAAATTACTTGGTAAATAACGTTAAACAACGTCAGTTTCTTCTGATGTAGACCGCCCTTTGACAATTTTCGGCTCCGCTCGTTACCCGCTTGGGGATTAATCCCCAGGCTAATAGCTCAAGTCTGTTAAAACAGACTGTGGACGAAATATTAAGGGTAGGGGCAATTCATGAATTGCCCCTACCCTTAATTGCCGTAATTGCACCAGAGCCGAAATCATTGCTGTCAACTTATTTAATCTGCGTTGACTTCTGGCGATGACATTGGTAACTCGATTAATTGTTCGCCCTTGGCAGGCATCGCCAAAATGGGATCGTTCAATGCCACCATTAATGGTGCGGGAGTATCGGCTTTATTAGCCGCAAATTGCAGTTGAGGACTATTCTCACCAAATAAACCACCTAAGCCAGCTACAGTGGCTACTAGCGTGGCTGCAATGGCACCACCGCCAATCCATGATAGTTTGCGATGGCGATCGATCTTATCGAATACACCCTTAGCCAAAGCTTCAGCAGATTGACTGCTAGGTATTGGCATCCGTGGAAATGCCACATGAATATTTTGCATCTGGCGATACTGGCGTTGAAATGCGGGGTCGGTGGCCAGCCATGCGTCCACTTGTTTCCGTTCGCTGACTGTTACCTCACCGTCAAGATAGGCACTGAGCAGCTCAAACCGTTCGTCTAAAACGGCACCAGATCGCTCCCCGTCGAAGTTGTCTGTCATGTTCCGATCCTCAATTCTCCTGTGTGTGTCCCAAGTTCAAATAATTTTTAATACTAGCCAGCAAAATGGAGCTAAATATAAATATATTGCTAATATTCCCAATTTGGGGGAATTTAGTTACGATTCAAAATAACCAGCCAACTGAGATTGTAATCCAGCTCTCGCTCTAGCAATCCGCGATTTTACCGTCCCGATCGATACGCCAGTGGCATCGGCAATCTCTTCGTAGGACAATCCTTCGATTTCGCGGAGAACGATTGTCGTCCGAAAAGCCGCTGGTAGATTGGCGATAGCAGATCTCAATTGGTCGTAGAATTCAACCGTACTCAGATGTTCAGAGGGATTGGGCGTATCTGAAGCAATATCCCACTCGATCGATCCATCTTCGAGATTAATTGGGGCATCTAAAGACAGTGGTGGAGCTACCCGCTTCCGTTTGCGCAATTCATCGTAAAACAGATTGGTAGCAATCCGACTTAACCAACCCCGAAATTTTTCGGGTTCGTTAAGACTCTTGATATTTTTGTATACCCGAATCCACACTTCTTGAGCTAGATCTGCCCGATCTTGCCAGTCTGGAGCCAAGTGATACAAAATCCGATCTACATGAGACTGATGCCGACGCATCAGCTCGGCTAAAGCTGCTCGATCTGAGCGCGACCCAGATTGAGCGAGCAAAATTAGTTCATTGTTCGGGAGTTTTTCTAGTTTATCTACTTGCACTCTGGTTCGAGGGAGGTTTTCCTCAAGCTGGGACCAAGATAGGGAAAGTGATTGACTCATGGTGATTAAGGTTGTTCGGTCATCCTATTTACCATGACAATCATTTATTCCGCGATGTTCCCAAATTTAGATTTGGGGATTTGGGGTTGTGAAACTTCCACAACCTCGCAGTCTCTGGCTCTATGCTTTAATTTTCAATAGTTCGACATCGAAAATTAGTGTGGCGTTGGGCGGAATCACACCACCGGCACCGCGAGCACCATAGCCTAGCTCGGCAGGAATAATTAGCTTCCGACGACCGCCAACCTTCATGGTGCTAAGTCCTTCATCCCAACCTTGGATTACTTGACCTTCACCAATTTGAAATTCAAAAGCTTGGTTGCGATCGCGAGAACTATCAAATTTCTTGCCACTCTCTAGCGTACCAGTATAGTGGACGGATACAGTTTGACCTTTTGCTGGAGTATCACCTGTTCCTTCGGCAATCTCAACGTATTTTAATCCCGAGGCAGTCGTAACTTCGGCAACTTGTTTTTCGGCGTTATCCATAGCGATTGAGTTTGATGGGCTAGGTGTGGATTGACTGACAGTAGCAACCGATTTAGGTTCGAGGATTGCTCCGGCCATTGCCTCTGGTTTTCCTGACATAAACTGAAAGGCTAGGACTAGAATACCGCATCCGAGCATCAATCCTAAACTGACTAAAATTTCTTTCATACTCAATTCGATTTAAACCACCTTCTGATTATAGTCATCAGTGCGGTTTGGGAGTGGGGGAGTGAGGGTGTTAGAGAGTTTATTGCATTTTTACTCCCATACTCCCCAACTCCCGTACTCCCATCCTCCTCTTACTTCCAAGATCTATTCTCCATCTCCCTGATCTGGCGTTCGAGTCGATCGATCCGCCCGCGCAATTCGTCCATTTCAGCCTGACGCGGTACGCCTAGATCCTGCATGGTGTTACGAATCGTTCGCTGCATCTGAAGTTCAAAGTTCGCCGGATCTAGCTTCATTTGCCCCATCAGGTCATCAACAAATGATTTGGCTTGGTCGGGATCGATTTTACCGTCTTTGACCCACTGTTCGCTGACTTCGCGGACTCGATCGGCAACTAATGAAGTCGTGCCGATGCCTAGCATTAAAATTTGTTGCAGCCAGTTGTTGTTATCCATAGCCTATATATCGAGCGGTATCCCTATTCTATGCGGGAGAACGAAGATCGATCGGGGAGATATCCGAATATTAATGAGGGGGGAGAGCATTAACAGTTATTTAAGCCAATAGGATGGTAATTGAAAAACTTGCCCACACCAGTCGGGTGAATGCATTCCCATCTCAAATTGGCTGACAGTATCCGGCCAAATCCACCGAATTTCATTAGCAATTTTTTGGTGTTTTTGGACTAAACGTTTATAAATAATCTGATTTTCACACAGAATTTCTAAACCCGTCACGATTGAGTTGGTTTCAACTTCCCGAAATAGTGCGCTATCTAGCAATGCACGGGTACTACTATTGAACTGATTATAAAAAAGTCGCAATCTGTCACCAAAAGTTTCCTCAGTATACAGACCGTCCGAATCTAAGGATCGGCAAAATAAATAATCTTCTTCTTCTGGTTCTAAAGAATGCATACAAAAGATTTAATGGTGATGCGAAAATATTTGGGTCGAAAGACATATTCTGTGAACTCAACTTAATTTTGGATGAATAGCGATCGGATTGAATCGGACTTTTGTACGAGATTTGACAGCTAAGTCAACGACTTTTATCTGAAAACTAAGCTTGAGGTAATATCTCCAAGATGGAAGTCAATCGTTGCTAGCACGAAGCAGCATTGCTTTTTAGCTGTCAATCGCAAATTTAGCGGCGAGAATGCCGCTCAAAAAACCAAACAGATGTCCTTCCCAGGAAATACCCGGTAAAGAGGGTAGAATGCCCCATAGAACACTGCCATAGGTACAACCAACAAATAAAGCAATTATGCCAGAACTAAGGCGACGATCGAAATAATAGCGGGCGAGTAGAAATCCCAGATAGCCAAAAATCACGCCACTCGCGCCAATATGTAGGGCACTAGCTCCAAATAGCCAAGTTCCCGAACCACCTACTAACATACAAATAAGTGACACAATTACAAAGTTTTTGATACTTTGAGCCATAATCAGCCAGCCCAGGGCGAGAAAGGGAAGTGTATTGGCAGTTAGGTGTGCAAAGCTTCCATGCAAGAATGGTGCGAATAAAATTCCGCGCAAACCGATCGAATTTCGGGGTAAGATCCCTAGAGTATCGAGTCCGTGCTGAAAAACGAATGTATCGAGGATCTCTAGACCCCACATGATGCCTACGAGCGTCGCTAGAATCAAAAGCTGGGTTCTAATTTCGCCAAACACTTCTTTCATTATTTTTGCCTAATGTTAACGGGCGATCGATCTCAACTACTGCATCTAGGTTAACAATTCCAGCTTAAATTTAGTGAATAGTGAATAGTGTCTCAGATCCTTTTAGCCTAAAGCCTAATCCTAGAGTTCTCGCATCATGGAGATCGATCGAGCTTGATAGCCTAATTGCTGATATAACTCGATCGCGGGTTGATTAGTCGTAAATACCTGTAAACCGATCTGAGTATATCCTTGAGCTTTTGCCCAAATTTCAGCATGTTCCATCAGTGCACGACCGATTCCTTGACGACGATAAGGGGGATCGACGCAGATCAGGAAAATATTAGGATGACGAATTCCCGTAATTTGGTCGATGGCGATACCGATCCATAGACAGGCGATCTTGATGGAGCAATTTCGATCGAGCGTAGTGACAAACCATAATGGAGTCTCAGAGCTAAAATATCGATCGACTGTAGACTGGAGATGCTGATAGTTCTGTTGCTGAGGATATAGTTCTTCATACGTAGTCTGCAGAAATTTCAACAGGGTAGTGACATCGAGTGCATTTCCTGTTGCTAACTGGTATTGCGTGAGATTGGGGAATAGATAAGTCACATGCAACGAGGTAATCGATCGGGGACAGTTGTAAATACTTGCAATATATTACAACAAGCAAGTATCGCCTTGATGTCCACATCTTGTACCAGTATCAAAATACTAGAGATCGGCGTAGATCTAAGGTCACCCTTACACAATTAACCGACAGGGGTGCCCCTAAGTTGCATTGAGGGTAGAAACGACTCATCTTAAACTGCGTCAACTAGGGATCGATCGAGGCGATCGAGTCGTGTTAATTTCACCTATTAATAGTCCAGAAACCGCAGTCCTCAGTTTAGCGATCGCGGCTAGTGCTACTTTGATTCCGCTCGATCCTCACCTAACTGATGGCGAACTAAAAACTCGATTAGAACAATTAAAGCCTAAAGTTATTATTAATTGTTTAAACCATTCATTACCAATATCGATCTATTAGGAATTCTGAAAGCAGGTGGTGCATATATCCCCTTAGATCCAGCCTATCCCCTAGAACGATTGGCGTTCATGGCGAACTACATATTGGTGGGGCTGGGTTGGCACGAGGTTATTTTGATCGACCTCAATTAACCACCGAAAAATTTATTCCCAATCCATCGAACTCGATCGCGAACATCACATTACTTGTAGTAAGCTGTTCCCTGGCGGTTTCGAGCTGCATTATGTTCCTGGTACCGATATTCTCGACTTTACCGCCTACAAAGAACCCCATGTTCGCATCTTTGCTGAAAAATTAAGAGCTTGTCTCGACGAGACCGAAAGCGGCGTTGCTGAATTGGCTGATGAAAAGAGGATTGCTATCGAAAGTTAAGTTTCCGACGGCTGGATACATAAGTGTAGAGGTAGTTTGATATTCTGAGTCGATCGTCAGATTCGGAGCTACTCAGAATTTTTATGCCATCCTCCACCTTCGAGTTAGCCAAAATCGGTACGGAAATTCCCAGCATCTGCGGACGGGAAGCCGAAATTAATGCCGCTGTCAACCATTCCGAATTAGTTTTTCTCCCGACTAGTAATCTGCGATTGACAGAGATGACAGCGGGGTTTGCGTGTGCGCTCCACATGCACCAACCGACGATTCCCGCTGGTGCGCAGGGCGAACTCATCGGACATCTACAATTCATGTTCGAGCATCAAGGCGAAGGCGATAATCATAATGCTGGTGTGTTCGCCTGGTGCTATTCTCGCATGGGTGAATTTATCCCCGATTTAGTCGCTCAGGGTTGCAATCCTCGGATCATGTTGGACTATTCGGGAAACCTGCTGTGGGGATTGCAGCAGATGGGGCGAAATGACGTGCTAGACCACCTGAAGAAGATTACCTGCGATCGACAGTATCAGCCCCATGTCGAGTGGCTGGGGACGATGTGGAGCCATGCTGTGGTACCTTCTACGCCGACTCCCGATATCAAGTTGCAAATTCAAGCATGGCAACATCATTTTGCCGCAATCTTCGGGATGGACGCACTCAAACGAGTCAAAGGTTTCTCACCACCAGAAATGCACCTCCCCAATCATCCCGATGTTTTGTATGAATATATCAAAGCTCTCAAAGAATGTGGTTATCGCTGGTTGATGGTGCAAGAACATTCTGTCGAACAGCTCGATGGTGGGAGCCTATCTCAAGACAATAAATATTTACCCAATCGTCTAGTCGCCCGCAATTCTCAAGGGGAAACAATTAGCATTACAGCATTAATTAAAACTCAAGGCTCGGATACAAAATTAGTCGCTCAGATGCAGCCTTATTATGAAGCCAAAAGTCGGGGCAAACAGCAACTAGGTGGGAAATCAATTCCTTGTTTAGTTACCCAAATTGCCGACGGTGAAAATGGCGGCGTAATGATGAATGAATTCCCTCGCGATTTCCCCCGACCTTGGCACGAAATCAAGGGTCAAACTAATGGTGTGGTCGGCTGCAATGGCACGGAATATTTAGAACTATTAGAAACCGTGGGGATAACTGACGCAGATTATCCAATCTGTCAGGGAGTTCAACAACACAAAATTTGGCAGTTAGTCAATCCCGAACAGACTGACACTAAATCAGTCGAAAATGCGATCGAGGCACTGAAAAAAACCGACTACAAATTCCATATGGATGGTGCATCTTGGACGGATAATCTCAGTTGGATACAGGGATATGATAATGTTTTGGCTCCAATGTACCAACTCAGCGCACTATTTCATCAGAAGTTCGACGCGCTCGTAGCCGCCGATCCAAATGTTACTAATCGATCGGATTATCAAGCAGCTTTGTTGTACAATTTGTTGGTGCAAACTAGTTGTTTTCGGTATTGGGGACAAGGTACTTGGACTGAGTACGCGCAGGAGTTATATCGGCGTGGATTAGCATTAGTTAATGGCTAATTAACATAATTTTGTGTTCTGCTCCGCTCCTTACCCACCTGGGGATTAATCCCTAGGCTAATAGCTCAAGTCTGTTTTAACAGACTACGGTTAATTGTGTAGGGGTACTCACAGATCTTGGCAATCATAGTATCTACATGTTGATGCAATATGTGAGTTTAAGTTTCGATCGATTGAGTTTTCAAACCGACCAGATCGCCATCGGGAGTTTTACCAATGATATAAATATCGATCTCGATTTCTCCAACCCGAAAAACTCGAACATCAGTTAAACTAGACTCGATCGCATCTAATAAGTCTGTATATCGATCGATCTGCACCAATTCGTCGGCTTCATACCAATCTTCAACTATCAGTACTGGTGCGAAAAAATCTGCTAAAGTAATAGACTCGATCTCTAAATTAGCATCGTCTAAATTGCTAAATAAGACAGCCGGAATTATTTCGACACCTCGTGCCCAAGTGACTATTTCAAAGGGGCAATCGGATTCACTCGACCATAATAGATCCACTGTGGCTTGTTTTAATCGATCGATAATTTCGGCTGTTGTCACGATTTAATAGGTATCGGGTATCGCAGTAGCTATGGTTTCTTTTTCTGCGGTTGCTCTACTTTAGGTAAAGGATTCTGGGGAAAATAGAGACTTAGTGTCGAAACATGCATTTTCAGCGGTTTCCAATGAGGATCGCTAGCCGCAGGCGTTACACCATCGCCAGACACAGCTCGATAATCTTTGGGAAACTGTTTAGCAGCGATTCGATCGGCATCAACACCAATACTCAGTCCAGTATACTGAGGTTGGATCGCAGGTGAAAGACCGATAACTTGATTGCCATAGTCCCAACCCAAACCAGTAATCTTAAACTCGCCTAAAATCTGACGTAATTTAGCTAAACTCGTCCCCATCCCGATTCCTGATGCAGTCTTGAACGTTGGATCGGCGATAATTACCTGAAGTGGTTGCAGTTGCTTGGCATCTTTCCATGCTACTGTCAAAGACCTATTTTTCCCCAGTGTGATTAGTGTACCAGGAAATACAACTAGTCCTTCCGCCCCATAGACCTTTTTTGATGTCAACCGCTGTTTGCCAAAGATTTTGACGAGATCGGCGTATGTGGTTTTTGGTGTAATTGCACCAACTCTTTTTCCTGGTACGATCGAGGTATCTAGTGCGGGAACTTTAGGTGAAGTCAGTTTTTGAGACTGAGGTAAGATTGGAGCTGGAGTTGTTGGCGTATTCGCCAATCCAATCTCTACGCCAACGGCATCGCCGCTCCCAGGGAGTACTGGATTCCAGCATAGACTACCAGTGATAATGGCAATCTTTGTCAGCCGACACACAAGCCTCGATCGATCTGAAAAAATCATAGGATATTTTTACTTTTTTGGGTAAATACGGCTGATTCACATCTGGCACCAGACTTCTCGGTTAACAATTGCTGACGATTGAAACCATGCTGCGGATATGCTCTGCGAGGACTAACTATTTCTGAGCTTAAACGAGAAGGATTGGGAACACACTCATAATTCCCTTGTTCCCTAATGTCATTAATAGTAAATATATCTTGTTGCAAGCTGTGAGTAAAACTATTGCGATTTGTGGGAATAATATTTATAGACGCTAAAATTTTTAGATCGTGCCCAGATCGACGATCGTAGGCACCAATCATCTACCCAAATGAGAATATGACCGAACTTGATGTTAATTTACCCAGTGTCCGACAAACTCAAGGATCGATCAAAGACAAAATCGAGGTGTCAATTAAATTATTGACTGGTGATGTCTTTGTTGGCAGAATTGTCTGGCAAGATCCCGAGTGCTTATTTTTCACTGATACGAACGAGCGAAAAACATTGATCTATCGTCAGTCGATCGCCTATATTCAGTATCAATGATCGGGCAAGAAAGCCCCCATTACCCTTTGAATTTCAACGCAGGTTAGAGATCGATTTAGACACAAAAATTTAGGTGATATAAGTTTATTATCCAACAATTAATCGGGGAGATCCTCTAAATCGAGGGTAGGGGCAATTCATGAAGTGGTATCTGCTAAGGCAGAGGATACCTTGCGCATGTGTTTCAGTCAAGACAAGACATTGCCCCTATCCTCGATTTCAATCGATAGCTGAATCTACCACGGGTATCGGTAGTACTGGAATGGCAATTTCGCCCTTGGTAAGCTGCTCGAACATTGCTTGTTCCTCAACGGAACCAATTACGAGACAACTATCACCGATTTGGAAGGTAGTACCCCCATTTGGATAATTAATCTGGGTACCATTTTCCCGTTGAATCGCGACGATCGTGGCTCCAGTCAAAGGACGAATGCTCGCACTAGCGATCGAATTGCCCAGCAGGGGTGATGTTAATAATAATCGATACCAGCGACGATTCATCCCCAAGGTAGCTGCTTGAATATTTTGGGACATTTCGCCGATCGCATCGGGGCGTAATTCCATATAGTGAGAATTGCGAACTGCTTTGACTTGGCGTTGAATCTGAATCGTGGGTAAGCCAATTTTTACCAGTAAATGGGATGCCATTTCCAGACTAGCTTCAAATTCCGGCTGGACGACTTCACTACCACCTAACTGGTAAAGTAATTCGATATCCTGATATTGATTCGCTCGCACGACAATCGCCAGATCGGGGGAAATTTCGAGGGCGTGTTTGAGACACAGGCGCGTGCTCATTGCGTCGGGTAAAGCAATTACCATCGCTCTGGCTCGATCGAGTCCCGCTCTAGTCAACACGGGGATACTCACCGCATTACCATAGATATAGGGAATTCCCCCATCGCGCAATTTCTGAATTGCCGATTCTGACTGATCTACAACTACCACCGGAATATTTTGTTCGGCGAGTAGTGTCGCCAAATTTTGCCCCGTGCGCCCATAACCGCAAATAACAATCGGGGGTTCGAGCGGCACATGTTCCGATACTTCCAGCGGCGGTTCGCCAGGTTGAAACCAGCGATTGAGTGCGGGGATAGTCTCAATCCAGTTAAATAAGCTAGGGATAAGTCTCAGGATAAATGGAGTGATAACTAAAGTCACCGCAGTAGTTCCCAACAGCAATAAATACACCCGTCGCGACACCAAACCCAGACTTCGCCCCTCACTGGCGAGTACAAACGAAAATTCCCCAATTTGCGCCAATCCCAACCCCGCAATCAGCGCAGTTTGCAATGGATAACCAAACAGCCTGACTAACGGCGTAATAATGATAAATTTGCCGATAAACACGATCGAGACTAAGCCCAGGATCAGATCCAGGTTGTTCCATAAAAACAACGGATCGATCAACATCCCGATCGCGGCGAAAAATAACGCCGCAAATACGTCTCTAATCGGCTCTACATAGGCTAAAGTCTGATCTGCATACTCGACTTCGGAAATCATTAAACCAGCAACGAATGCCCCCATTTCGATGGACAGCCCTAATTTCTGGGTGATTAACGCAATTCCCAGACATAGAGTCACAATTCCCAGCAGAAACAATTCCCGACTCTCAGTACTCGCCACCAGCCGCAATAACCGAGGAACGATCCAAATCCCCGTCAGCGTCGCACAAATGGCAAATAGACCGATTTTAATCGCTGCTTGAGCCACAGCTACGCCGATTTCCTCTACAGGTCGATCGAGCGCGGGTAACACTGCTAACATGAATCCCAACGCTAAATCCTGTACCACCAGAATCCCCAACATCACCTGTCCGTGAGACGTTGCGGTTTCATTAGACTCCATCAATGATTTCAACACCACTGCTGTCGAAGACAGCGACAGGATCGCGCCTAAAAATACCCCCTGTTGTGGAGTCGTCACCCAGCCTACACTCACAGAAATTAAGGTTGTGACTAAAATGGTCAGGAGAATTTGCAATCCACCACCACCCAAACTGATTTTCTGCACCTTCTTGAGTTCGGAAAATGAGAATTCCACTCCCAAGGCAAATAACAAAAAAGCTGCACCAAACTGTGCTAGGGTTTCGACTTGGATCAATTCTTTAATTAATCCCAGTCCCGCCGGGCCGACAATCATGCCCCCGACGATATAACCAAGTAATGGAGGCTGTCTGGCTAATCCCGCAATAATCCCCCCAGCGGCCGCCGCCGCGAGGATAGATACTAAATCTACAATCAGCCGAAAATCTTCTAACACTAGATTTTTATGATTATGAGAATTTTTTAAATTAACTTAATGTAAGTTAACTTCTAGGATACCGAGTTTTTTTGCTCTATGGGAACAGTGAAGCAGTTACTTGATACTTAATACTTGAGCGATATCGCAGTCGTAACCATAACTCCCCACTCCCATTTATGAAATCAGTCTCAAAACTAGTCTTATTTCGCAATTGGCAATATACCCTATTGGGTGCAATTGCCATGACGATCGTGTTATGGTCGGCGGTGCAAGTGCCTGGATTAGCATTAGGAGCTAAATTCATGCCCGCAAATCCCAAATTGGGCGAGACACTGGTGGTAAATATTACGGCATCTCCAGGTAAAACCACACCACCAATAGTTAAAGTTGGTAGCAAAACTTATCCAGCCTTTGAAATGGGTGCAAATCTGTTTCGGGCAATGATTCCCACTACTCCACTCGAAAAACCAGGCGATCGAGAGGTGACGATTTCTGACAATACTGATACCACTAAACTTAAAATCCCTGTAGCCGATCGTAAATTTAGGATTCAACACATCAATTTTTCCCCAGGAAAATCTGGAATTGAGGCGACAGAACTAGAACTCAAGCAAGTAGCCGCTTTTAAAGCCACTATCAGCAACGATAAACTGTGGGATGGCAAATTCATCGCCCCCAATCAGGGGCGAACCAGTTCTCCTTATGGTGTCCGTCGCACTTATAATGGCGCACTGGCGACAGATTATTACCATCGCGGATTAGACTATGCAGGCGGTTATGGTTCTGCCGTTGTAGCTCCGGCTGGTGGTAAAGTCTTATTAGTTGGCTACGAGAAAAAAGGTTTCCGCGTTCACGGTAATGTCGTCGGAGTAGATCACGGACAAGGGCTGGTAAGTATTTTTATGCACCTGAGTAAAATTACCGTTGAAGAGGGACAAATGCTCGCGTCTGGAGATCGCCTCGGCTCGATTGGTAATACTGGATCTTCGACAGGCCCTCATCTACACTGGGGTCTATATGTCAATGGTGTCTCTGTCGATCCCGTCCAATGGCGATCGAGTTCGATCGATTAAGTTGGTGGACAGTGAATAGTAGATAGTGTAAAGATCGTGCAGTAAGAGTAAAAGCAAGACCCCACACCCCCACACCCCTACCGCCCAACTCCCCAACTCCCCAACTCCCCCTGTTCCTCTTGACTGATTCTGAGGGAATAATATGAGTAAATGGTGGTTCGTAAACGTTAGCTTTGGGTTGAGGTTTAAGTTCCGATCCCAGAAAGCACGCTCGATCGGGTGATATAGTGAAGCACTTCATTAGCGGAGCCTCGCCTTTGGCGATACTGCTCGCGTCTGCTTCGCTCAGTACCAGCAGGGCATCGCTTACGACTTACGACTTACTACTTACGACTTAATTAATGATGAATATACAAGCGATCGTCGAACATGCGTTAGAAGAAGGCTATCTTACTCCAGCGATGGAAGCAGAGGTAGGGCGAATTTGTGATAGTGCTGCCGAATTATCAGTAGAAGAGTACATGGCACTCGATCGTTTGATGGGGGCATTATTGGCTGGAGAAATAGTCACAGTTCCGCGCAAACAATTTATTAATGTGATGGAAGAATTGGTAATTACCGAAACCATCAATCAGATTACCGCGATTTCTCAAGGGGAAGGCTGCGCCAACGAAGTTGATACTGATATGCAACTAGATGTTGGTGATATCGCTGCCTATGCACTCAATCGCCTGCCCCCCCTCTATGCTACGACAGAAGAAGGTGCCAGCTATCAAAGACAACGCGCTCAGAAAGAACTTCAGAATTTAATTACCCAACAAGTTGAATCGGCAATTGCCCAAAATCTCGATCGTCCCAAATTCTTCCCCGAACGATTACCGATTGCCAAACCAACTGAAGCAGAAGTTGTCACCCACATTAGCACGCTGCTAGAATCTTACGCGCCGCAATTTGAAGCCCAAAATCATCCGGTCGGAGCTACTAATTAGAGGCGATTACAGGTTTAATGAAATGTCCCAATTGTCAGTCTACCAGGATTCGGAAGCATGGTTTTTATCGAAATAAACAACGGTACCAATGCAAGGATTGTGCCCGTCAATTTGTTGAAAACCATCAGCCGAATCTAACTCAGCAGACTAGTACCGGAGTAGAAGATAAAATCGATCGATATATCACATCGATATCTACTCCCTCTAATGATTTACTGTTGAATTTGCAGCGAGCTACCATCGATTATTCTCTCTCCCAAATGCAGCCTACCTTGGCACAGGCAGAAGCGATCGCTCTGCTGATGCGCTCGATGGGGGCTAGTCGAGTCTTAGAGCTGGGTATTTTTAGTAGTTACTCAACTCTATCGATGGCTCTGGCATTACCGCCACAGGGTCAATTAATTAGCTCTGGGGTAGCAGGGAAACATCTCAATATATCTCGCGATTACTGGCAACAAAGTGGAGTAGCCACGCAAATCGATTTCCAGGTTGGGAGTGGGTTGGAATTACTCGATCGATTATTAGCTACCACTCCAGTCGCATATTTCGATTTAATTACGATCGCTGGTCTCAAACATCAATATCCACTGTACTATCATCGCGCGATCGAGTTATTGCGTCCCCAGGGATTATTAGTCACAACTGATGTTTTGTGGCAAGGACGAGTTTTAAATCCCGATATTTATGACGATCCATTTACAACGGCAATCGATTTATTCAATCGTGAATTAGCCGCAGATCCACGTGTTAAAGTCTCTGTTTTTCCGCTCGGTGATGGGATATCGATCGCGATTAAACTCTAGTTCGATAATTGACGATCGATCTTTGACAATCACCACTCCCTGGAAGAAAGAGAATGAAAATATCAGCGAATCGAATCGAGCTGCTATACCTTGCACAGTCACAATCTGAATCTCCATCGTAGGGTGTGTTGGGCGATAGCCACGAGCTTACCAACTACTAGCTTTGGCAAAAACGCAATCTACACTGTGAAAAGTATAGCTGCGATGTTTTTTTGGAACAATTGAGTTAGAAAGTCCGATCGACTGGGCATACTAGAGTTATAGATCCTTTCAGTCCATTTCTAGTGTTAACTCTCGTTGAGTAGATCGTACAGATTTTTATGAACCTTACAACAAATGAGTCTTGCTCTCAAGTATTTTCCGATAATCTAGATCTTTCGATCGAAGCTAATCTGAGTGCCAATCAGAGTATTCTGGCACTAAATCTGGATACTTGCTCGTCTCAAGAAACTGATAAGGGGACGATCTTCCAGCGGAGAGTTTTCACCCATGAAATTGACAAGATGTCTAAATATTTACTAAAACCGTCTTCGATCGTCAGCTTAGGACTAGCGGTGCCAACTGTGCTAGCTCCCAACATAGCTCGATCGCAATCCACAAAAAAGGAGGAGCACGATCTCCCAACTGAGTCAACTGCAACTGCTGCTAATCAGCAAATCCAGAAAGCACTGACTGCTAATCAAAATCATACAAGCAATCCCACCCCATCGCCATCAGCAAATTCGACAACTATCGGTACCGCACAATACACATTTGTGATATCTACCCCCGTACTAATTGGGGTTGGAGTTGTGATCGGTGGTTTAGCTTTATTTCCCATATTATCTTTATTGTTAAGTTCCAAAAAAGTTGGCGAGCTTCGTAAAAGTGATTTATTATCAAAATTTGTCCAGCGATTTCAGAAGCCTCAAATATTAGAAAGCGACAAATTCTTACATCGCCGTACTTTTGAAAAGCTCGCACAGATTACCAATCAAGCTGAAAATCTGAATGCAGATAAATTTGGCAATACTGAATTCCTCACCTTTTTCAGAATCAAAAGTCATATTGCACTATCGCTCGATGCATATGCAAACCTAGATGAAACAATCGAACTACTTAGGGTTGCGATCGATGCTCAGAATAGTTTTGCTCGGATTGACAGTACCGAATCTAGATATTGTAGTGGCGGACAACAAAAACTATATAAATTTGTTAATTCACTCTTAACTCAAGAACTAGATTCAGCAGCATTTAAGGAACTAGTAAATCAAAAGCTTGAGGAAGTATTACCACTCCTAAAAACTGAAGAGGGTAAAGTAGCTGTAAAATCTTATGCAGTCGAAATGGGCAAGGTGTCTGAGCATCCATTAGGATTGAAGCTCGTATTACTATTCAAAAAATATCAACTTGATGATTTCTCGACCTTACGAAGTGTTTCTAATACGATTAACCTGCTACAATCGGAAGATTTGTTGAATCTTGATGCATTAATGGTGCTGGTAATGGTGAAGTATGATGTTTTTGAAAAGCTAGGCCCAATCATTGGCATTGAAGAGCAATACAATCGACCAGAAACTTACAGTAAAATGCTGCAATATATTGGTTTAAAATCTCGGCATGAAACTGCTTATCAAAAGTTCCAGGATTTTTTGTTGCTACTCAAACAGTGGGAAATTCAATATAAAACGATCCTTAATGTCCGACAGAAATATACAGAGAAGGACTACCAACTTCCCAAAGAATTTAGTGCTGAGGTACCAGGATTTGCACTGTACCAAAAATACAAAGACAGCTTCCACCTGATAACCGCAGTAACACCACCAACTGTCGCCACCAAACAAGTAGCAACGCCAGCACCAGAGTTTCCGATCCTCGTCAAGGAAGTAGCAACGCCAGCACCAGAACTTCCCGTTCTCGTTAAGGAAGCAGAAACTTCAGCACCAGAGCTTCCCGTTCTCGTTAAGGAAGCAGCAACGCCAGCACCAGAGCTTCCCGTTCTCGTTAAGGAAGCAGAAACAACAGCACCAGAGCTTCCCGTTCTCGTCAAGGAAGCAGAAACAACAGCACCAGAGCTTCCTGTTCTCGTCAAAGAAGCAGAAGCTTCAGAACTAGAACTGCCGATTTTGACTAGTGTATAAACCACCCACCACCTTTCTTGCCCTATATTAACGTCATAGTTATGGTGGGGCTTCCAGCTTTGCCAACAGTCATGTCTGACAAGACCGAAGCCTGTTAAAATTAAAAAAATTGTTAAAATTTTACCGAACCGTAAATTTAGGAGAACTATAGTAACTATGAGCCAAAAATCCCTGGTAATTGCCCCTTCCATCCTCTCAGCCGATTTTGGTCGGTTAGGTGAAGAAATTCGGGCTGTGGATGCTGCTGGTGCTGACTGGATTCACGTTGACGTAATGGATGGACGGTTCGTACCAAATATTACTATCGGTCCCCTGATTGTTGAAGCTGTTCGTCCCCATACCAAAAAGCCTTTGGATGTCCACTTAATGATTGTGGAACCAGAAAAATATGTGGCTGATTTTGCCAAGGCTGGTGCAGATATTATCTCCGTTCATGCCGAGCACAATGCATCTCCCCACCTCCACCGCACTTTGGGACAAATTAAGGAATTGGGCAAACAAGCGGGTGTGGTACTCAATCCTGGTACTCCGCTAGAATTAATCGAGCATGTATTAGAATTGTGCGATTTAATCCTAATTATGAGTGTCAACCCAGGTTTTGGCGGCCAAAGTTTTATTCCTGGGATGGTACCTAAAATTGTCAAGTTGCGCCAAATGTGTGACGAGCGCGGTTTAGATCCCTGGATTGAAGTTGATGGCGGTCTCAAAGGTAATAATAGTTGGCAAGTCATCGAAGCTGGTGCTAATGCAATCGTGGCAGGCTCGGCAGTATTTAACGCTCCTGACTACGCTGAAGCAATTAAAAGCGTTCGCAATAGCAAACGTCCTGAATTAGTTACAGTTTAGCCGATCTTCTAAACTTGGCGTTGCCAACGCACCGCCCACACTAACGATGCGATCCATCATCGCGAACGCATCCTACGAGAGCTGAACAAAAAAGACTGCTAGAGATTAAATCTTCAGCAGTCTTTTTGGCTCTAATTGAGATTCAAGTCTCTATGAATCGGTGCCAGTACCGCGAGCACTGGTTTGGATATAGAGAATGATTAAGAAAATCGAAGGTACGAGGATAAATAACAGGCTGGCAACAAAACCTAAATCGTTAGTTTGCATTATAGTAATTCCTATAAAGTATTTCGATCGACATATAGACTAGAATATCATTTTCATTGGTTGTATACCCAAAATTGCCTAAATCTAAAAAACAACACCCAAGTCTACACGAGACTCAGGTGTTGCTTTTTGGTAATTTATGGCTATGGGCAGCGTCGGACTCGAACCGACACGCTTTCGCGGATGATTTTGAGTCAACTGCGTCTACCAATTCCGCCAGCCGCCCTTATTTATAGCTTGCTTATCATAGCGCATAGTGGGGTTATTTAGCAAGGACTGATAATTATCAGTTTGCGCCCAGCGGTCGATCTCCTTTGCCCGCAATACAGGCACGGGATGACTGAGTTGTTCGGTTTGGCTAGATGTTAGCATTTTGCCAAAATCGGTGTTGCCAATCTCCTCATAAGCCCGAGCCTGAGATAGAAAAGCATCGACATTGAGTAATGGTGCAAGCAGCGGGGAACCACCAGAAAGTTTCATCAAGACAGAAATTACGGTTTTGGGATCTTGACTGACCAGTAGAGCGGCTCTGTCACAACTAAACTCGGCACACCGCAACCATTGAAGCATCTGAGCCTGGAGGTTTTGGGCGATCGAGTTACCGATACCAGGAACTAAGCCTCCTGTCGCTAGTACAATTAAATTTGCGAGGGTTAGATAGACTCCATGTTCGCATTTGAGATGCCCCAATTCATGGGCGATGACTGCTTGAAGTTCTTCAGGGGTGAGTAAATCTACCAGTGAGGTATGGACGACGATAAATGGTTTTTTACCCCGTACTGCCATCGTATAGGCATTGGGAGCGGGGTGTTGTTTGAGATAGAGTTGTGGGACTTCTAAATCGAGAATCTGACAAGCTTCGACTAATAAACGATGGATTTGGGGAAGTTGCTGTTCGCCGATGAGTACACTGGCTGAAATATTATTTAAGTATAAAAAGTCTTCGGTTATCCCACCTAACAAGTTGCGAACCAACAGGTCTAAGCCTGGGAGTCGCTTGAGACTAGTTGTAGCTTTTAAGTCTAAGGGATGCCGAAATCGATCGGCTTGTAAACCGACTAATTGAGTTTTTGTGGTTAACATTTTTAGAAGTTATGAATTATGAGTTATGAATTACGAATGCAAATATAAGCTGCATAATTCATAATTCCGATCGATTGAAAAGTGAAAGCCTAGTCTTCAAATATCAATTTCTCGATCCGTTTGAGACTTGCCCAGTCAGGTTTACGAGCGAAGCCATCCTTGAAATTTGCGACTACTTGTTCGTGGACTTCAGGAGCAGCTTCAACGAGGCTTTTCGCCATTTCAATATGTTCGCGAACGCCAGATTGTTTGATTTCTAACATCCCTGCGGCGAGGTTGATCCGCGTTTGGGCATCAAATGGATCGATTTTCATCGATTTTTGAGCGGCTTTAATCGCTAGTTGTGGTTTGTTTTCGAGTAAATACAACCAGGCTAGGCACGTCCAAGCACTGTCCAGTTTTGGCGATCGATTACAAATATCTACGAAAATAGGGATTAGTTTAGCAGGGCTTTCTCCAGCTTGATAATCTTTAATTGCATTGTCAAATAATTCAGCGGGAGTGAGAGTTGTTGTTTCAGTCATGGGATAGGTTTTAGGTTTTAGGTTTTAGGTTTTAGGTTTCGGGTTTTAGGTTTTGAGTTTTAGTGGGTTAAACTATTTCGCCCTCTCATTCTCTAACACCTAATACCCAATACCTTCCTAAACTGCGAAAGATTTACCACAGCCACAACTTTGGGCGGCGTTGGGGTTGGTGAATTGGAAACCACCACCGATCATCGCATCGCTGTAGTCGAGAACGAGACCGTACACGTATAACATGCTTTTGCGATCGCAAACTAGTTTAAAGCCACCATAGTCGCAGATTTCATCATCTGCGCGGATTTGACTGGGATCTTCAAAATCCATCACATAGGACATGCCCGAACAACCACCTTGACGTACGCCAACGCGCAAGCAGAGATCTTTGCCTTGTTTTTCGCGTAACGCTAGCACATGGGCGAGGGCGTTATCGGTCATTTGGATGCTGGGCTTGGTAGGGGTAATTACTTCAGTCATGGTTGGGATAAACTCCTAATGAACGATCGCAAATTTATAAGATCCAAACAAATTCAAACCTGATTCTATGTTAACTGTCGATCGCGTCGCTGGGGTGAGAAAGGGGTATTCCCAGCTCGATCTGATAAAATCAGAGTCAAGGGTGTTGTAATCTACAATAAAAATATACATTCCATCTATCATCTCAATTAAGTTCGATTCTCAGGTGCAATTTGATTATGACGGCGATTAGTCCTTCCACTCAACGACGACTCCAACAACTTCCTCAAATTCCCAGCGTATGGGAGGGAGACAGAAGGCATATGGTTCAGTTGGGGGAAGAATCGGAGCTAGAAGATCGCGAACGGCGAGAATTAATTGTTTGGGTGGATGGGGTAGAAGGGGTGGTACGATCGATGGAAGTCGTCAATTCGACGATGGGCACAGAAGCGATCGTCAGGGCATTAATCAAGGCGATGGAAGCACCCCAACCGCCATCTCATCCCGCTCGTCCCCAGAAAATTATCGTTCGAGATCGGCAATTGCAATTTTACCTTAGGGGGGTGCTCCAGGACTTAGAAATAGTCATCGATTACGTCCCAGAATTGCCGATTGTCGATGAATTATTCCATCGCTTTGCAGATATGGCGGTGGCGAATACACCTAAATTGCCACGTAAGTATCTAGATCTGCTCAAGGCAACAGCGAGAGAAATTTGGGAGTTGGCTCCGTGGTCGATGTTAGCCGATTATGAGGCGATCTCGATCGAGTTAAATCGGTGGGATATCAATAAGTTTTATATCTCAGTGATGGGGATGTTGGGGATGGAGTATGGAGTATTACTCTATCGGTCGGTCGAATCCCTGCGACGGTTTCGGGCGATGGCTCTCGATCGAGATGAAAGCATGGAGATGGAATCAGCTTTCCTCTCTCAAGATTGTATTTTCTTGACATTCGATGCGGTGACAGAGCCGTTCTCGGGGAGAATTACGCCAAGTCTGGATCGGGATCTCGGTACCCTATCAGCAAAAGCGGTCGAGCCGAACTTCGGAAACATTCATCCAATGGAGGGTATGCGCCCCTTCTTGTACGAGGAAGAAGCGATCGCAACTCAAGTAGCATTAGCCGCGCTCAAGGGGTTTATTACGGCGTTTCGGAAGCAATTACAAGCAGACGATCTACCGAGTCTGACAAAACGCATTAAAGTCACGCTCCCCGATACCAATTCGATCGAGCAAATCGCAGTAGAGACACTGCCCGAACTATCCCAAGAATTGCTGAAAATGCATCTGGCAATGGGCGAGGATAACGATGATGAATTCGATCCGTTAGCCATCCAACTGCGGGAAGACTTGATTCCCGATAATTCATTTATCAGTTTGGGTGTCATGCCCTGGGATCGAGTCGAAATAATTCGCCAAGCACCGATCTATCATCAATCGAGTAAAGTCAAGCCAGTTGGGGATGGATTACCAATTATTCTGATCCAGACTACCCGCCCCAAAGCTACTGAAATTATCGAGCGGATTCAACAAGCGGGGGGACTACAGGGAATTGGCTTCAATCCTGGCGAAGATCCAGACGAGGGGGGTAGTTACGACTTGGGGATTCTCCAGTTAGCCGATGGGGAAATGCAACTATTTGGTGAATTCTATAATGACAGTACAGTACATATTGAGGCCAAGAAAAAGTGGCACCAGCGGAGCCAGAAAACTAAAGGTTATTGTGGATTAATCGTGGCAACGGGGTTGACGGGAAAAGCCCGTGGAAATCCTGGAATCAAGGAAACCATCGGCTTTCTAGAAACGAGATTTTTATCCGATGAAGAGTTAGGATTGGGAATGTTAGAACTAATGCCTCATTTTGAGTAGCTCCTCAATGTGGATTTGAGTCGATCGAATGGGAAGTATAGATATTAGAACATTTATTTATTTGTTAATTCATCAATCCGAGACTGACACATGGCAAACTAGGTTTAAGCTTGGTAAATTTTAGTCTTGCAGCGATCCTCTGTTAGAGAGGCGATGCCCACAGGCAGCGGTTTTGGTGTTGTTATGATATAAAGATTCTGAAGATTTAACTTGTAATCGCCTAGCACCTTCGATCGAGACACCCCCAACTGTCAGGCTATTCGTTATCATACCCATTTGCGCTCTGTTGTCATCTACTTTGTATGCTTACCTGCCCCAACTGTCAATCGGTAAATCCACAACATCACAATTTTTGTCAGGGTTGTGGTCGATCGCTGAAACACCATATCTGTAAAAGTTGTGGTAGTGAAGTAGAATTTGATGCCCAGAATTGTCCGCAGTGCGAAACAATCAGCGGTAGTTACTGGTGGGCGATTATCGAACCGACAGTAGCTGAGAAAACTGCCGATCTAAATTCGATCTCAGCCTCAGTGATGAGCGCGAATGAGCTAGAGTTACTAAAGCTAGATCGTCAAACACCGACCAATAGCGATCGGGAAAAGTCACAGAGATCGACAGGACTCAATTCCAGTATGAGTGGCAATCTCCAACTGGAACTAGAGACCGATCTGTGGGATTTAATCGATCTAGTACCAACTCCATCAGTTGCGACGGTACTAGACAACTTCTTCTCTTTAGCAGAGCCGCTCTTGAGTCAAATCGCTACTAGTGATGATTTAGAAACTAGTCCTTGGGATCTGTCACAACCATTAGAACCAGTTCCCCTCTATGGTGAATCACAAGACTTCCGATCTTTAACACCGATCGATGACAACGAGTTGGCGCAGAGGAATTATGATGAAGCTACAAATAACCAGCCCCTAGTCGCGACGATTTATCTCGATCCTCAAGATCGCTATAAATTACTCGATCCTGTAGTCATCCAGCTATTGAAACCAAGTGACTCCAGCCAAATTAGGGTAATCGATCGTCAACCTTTCTGTAATACCCGCTTGGAGATATTGATGGAGCAACAACCTGTCATCTTAGATAGTAATACTGCCGATTCCGTACCGCTCGGCATTGGCACCACCGCTACAGAGGAAATGCCCCCAGCGGATCGGCATCGACAATGGCAATTTTGGAATAGTCATGGTATTCCCAAAGTATCTCAGGCATACATCGCCCTCCAAGTAAGTTTACCAGGAACGATTCCCACCATTCACGATAGTTGGAGCGATGATGGTAAAACAGTAACAATCGTTGAGGATCGTAGTCACTGGACGCAATTGCTCGATCGCTGGAACGATCCCCAAATTCCCTCTTCACAAGTAATTTACTGGCTAGACTACACACTCAAATTGTGGGTAGCACTCGAACCGTGGCAAATGCGCCAAAGCTTATTGGAAGTTGCCAATTTGCTCCTAGATGAAGATGCGAGGATCTGCTTTCAACGGCTGTATCCAGAACCTGTAGATCGCCAGCTCCAGCTTACCGATTTGGCTCAGATGTGGAAAAGCTTGTTCGATCGATCCCATCGCCCAGAGGTAATGCCAATTCAAACCGCAACTCCGCTGTCCAACGTTGCAATTAGCAGTAGCGAGACTGAATCAGATCGATCGTATTCATCATCTCTAGCTAACCTGTTGCAATCGATGCATATTGGCGAAGTAGTACGAGTAGAAGAAGTAAGATCCAAACTTCAGCAAATTGCTTACGAACTAGAACCGAAACAACTCAGTGCGCCCCTGCCATCCGCCAGCTCCAACGAGCTAAGCATTGCTCACGATGCGCCAACGATGGCATTGGAGCGGAAGTTAATCGACTTACAAGAGGCTGCGGCTACTCATGTCGGTAGAAAACGCGAACATAACGAAGACTGCTTTGGGATTGTCAGCCGGATCGATCGTCAAGAGAGTCCCAAAGGTGCAAGTGTCTCCGCACGGGGTTTATATATTCTTTGCGATGGAATGGGGGGACATGCTGGTGGCGAAATAGCCAGTTCGATGACAGTAGATTCATTGCGAGATTATTTTGCGACTAGATGGGGTGACACACTCCCAGACGAGCAAACGATTCGGGAGGGGATCGTTGCGGCTAATGAAGAGGTATTCCAAATCAATCAAAAAAATTCGGCACATGGTAGTAATAGAATGGGTACTACTCTCGTGTTGGTGCTGATTCAGGATCGAGATATTGCCATCGCTCACGTTGGGGACTCGCGCTGTTATGGGATTACACCAACTCAGGGTTTGATCCAAATTACCCTCGATCATGAGGTCGGACAACAACAAATTTTACGTGGAGTCGATCCCGATATTGCTTACGGTCGCCCCGATTCTTATCAGTTAACTCAGGCAATCGGGCCGCGCGATCGCAATTATATCGCGCCTGAGATTAGATTTTTTGAATTACAAGAAGATACGCTGATCGTGCTGGCTTCTGATGGCTTAACTGACAATCAACTGTTGGAAAATTATTGGCTTACTAATGTGGCTCCACTACTCGCTCCCAATTCTAATCTCCAGAATGGGGTCGATCGATTAATTGATTTTGCCAACGAATATAACGGTCATGACAATATTACTGCGCTGGTAGTCAGAGCTAAGTTAGGGTAAAAGGGGAAAGGGGAAAGGGGAAAGGGAATATTCCCCCAGTCCCTCTTATTACTTATTACTTAATCAAGATGGATGGAAGTAACGATAAATTTCCGTAGCGACATGAGTGCCAATACCTGGAGCTTTGGCTAAGTCTTCGATACTAGCTGCACGGATATAATCGATCGAGTGAAAATGCGCTAGTAGTTGTTTCTGGCGATGGCTACCCAAACCAGGAATTTCATCTAAGTGGGAGCGGGTTTGTTTGACACTGCGTTGTTGGCGGTGGAAGGTAATCGCAAAGCGGTGAGACTCATCCCGCACTCGGCGCAGCAACTGTACGCCTGGTTGTTCGGCATCGGTAGGTAGTGGTAGACTTGCGCCAGGAAGGAAGATTTCTTCTCGTTGTTTGGCAAGGCTGAGGATGCACATTCGATCGGCTAAATTTAGCTCTTCAAGTACTTCCATGACAGCGGATAATTGACCTTTACCACCATCGATAAGTACCACGTCAGGGAAATTAGCATCCTCAGTATTGACACCACCTGCATACTTCCGAAATCTGCGTCTAGCAATTTCGGCATGACTGGCATAATCATCAGAATGTCCGATCGTAACTTCGGGATTTTGAATCTTATAATGACGGTAATGTTGTTTGGCGGGTAAACCGTCAATAAATACCACTTGGGAGGCTACCGCATTCGAGCCTTGGATGTGGGAAATATCGAAACCTTCAATTCGGCGCGGGAGTTCGGGTAAACCGAGAATTTCGACGAGATCTTCTAAGGACGCTAGATTCCGTTCTGACTGGCGTTGAAGGCGAGTTAGTTCGTGGATGGCGTTTTTTTCAACCATCTCGATCAGCGCGGCTTTAACTTGCCGCTGGGGGGTAATTAGCGTAACTTTTCGACCTTTTCGACCGCTTAAATAGCTCACCAAGATTTCGCCATCTGGTAAGGGATATTGCACCAGAATTTCCAGCGGGATTTCGACAGGATCGGCAGACTGATAATGTTCTTCTAATACTCGTTGGAGGATCGCACCAAGATCTTCGTGAGATGGCTCGACAACTTCGAGATCTTCAGATAGAGACTGCACCTCAGCCGTAAAGCCCAATCTACCGACTAATTTGCCAGCGCGAATTTGAAATAATTGGACACAGGCAGTTTGGAGATCGGCAGCTAGAGCGATCGCATCGCGCGAGATCGTATCATTGGATAGGGATACTTTTTGGTCGGCATTAAGAGCAGTTAGATTGTGGATGCGATCTCGAATTAATCCCGCTTGCTCGAATTCCAGATCTTCAGCAGCTCGATCCATTTGTGCTGTGAGAGTTTCAATTAATTCGCCAGTTCTCCCTTGAAAAATCATCGCCACTTTTTCGACAGTTTGGCGATAATCTACAGGCGTAATCAGACTTTGACAGACACCAGGACAACGACCGATATCATAATTTAGACAAGGACGATCCTTAAATAATGGTTGGGGGCGTTGTCGGAGTGGAAATGTCCGTTTAATCGTGTACAGGACATTCCTGAGTAGGTTAGCATCGGTATACGGCCCGTAATATTTATCCTTCCCTTTGCCCATGCGCCGATTGCGAGTCAATAAGATCCGAGGATAATCTTCCGACCAGGTAATCAGGATATAGGGATATTTTTTATCGTCCTTGAGCAGGACATTAAAATGGGGTTGATGCTGTTTGATCAGGTTAGCTTCTAGAGCTAGGGCTTCAGCTTCGCTGTCGGTGACGATAAACTCGATCTCCACTACCTGGCGCACCATCATCGCGATCCGAGGTGTATGGTGGCTACCCTCCCGAAAATAAGAACGGACGCGAGAACGGAGTTTTTTGGACTTGCCAATGTACAGGATGCGATCGCTAGCATCCCGCATAAAGTAGACTCCAGGTTCGGGGGGAATTTCTTGGAGTCGTCGTTCGAGATTTAGTGTCGAAGAAGTAGAAAGGTTGATGCTGCTGGGATTGAGTTGATTTATTTGTGACACGATCCCTCCGTAAACGAGTAAATGTCAGATGCTAGGCATCTAGATTGCCTACTTTCGATCGATTAACCCTATTCCCTCTGCTCTACCCCCCATTACCTCGCTTGGGATTTAATTCAAGTAAGTGCCAGATTGCAAATGTATAAAATACGTAGAACCGTACTTAGATCCTCACAGCGTTGGCGTAGCCTCTCAAAAAGGGGATCTAGTGTTGAATTCTAGAATCTATTAAGTTATTTCGCATACCTGAATTACGTTTAAATGCGGATACGATGAGCCAAAGTCGCAGTGTTAGAATGTGAGCAAGCAGACACATAGTCCCCCCCTATTTAAAGCATTATGGATGAAATTGCACAATATTGGCTAATACTCAAACGTCGTTGGTTACCCGCCGCTTTGGTTTTTGCCCTCACGACCGCATTAGCAGTAGTGTACACCTATAAGCAAACGGAAATCTTCCAAGCCAAAGGACAAGTAATCCTCAAAAAAACCAACAAAGCTAGTGCATTATTAAGTAGTGCAAGCAACGCAGTTGGGGGGGCGATGGGCGATTTAGAAGGCTTAACCGGAAGTACACCAGTTAATACTCAAGCAGAAATCCTCAAGTCGCTAACAACGATTAACGGCGTACTTGCAGAATTACGCGATGGTAAATACGCAACTAGACCAGAACGCAAACGACTAGAGAAATTTGTCAAGCAATCTGAAACCTTCGTACAGCAACTAAAAGTTAGCAGTATTAAAGGTACCGATATTCTAGAAGTTACATTCCAAGATCCCAGCAAGGAATTAACCAAAGATGTAGTTGAAAAAATCATGGAAGTTTATATCCGTGATGACCAGAAAAATCAACGTCGAGAAGCAGAAGCTGCACGGACATTTGTATCGAGAGAACTGCCAAAGATCGAAACTGAAGTAAAACAAGCTGAAAACGAACTACGCTTGTTTAAAGAGCAATATAATGTCGTCGATTTACCGACAGAATCTGTTAAAGCAGTCGAAACGATCACCACCCTCAATAAAGAAATCACTTCGGCTTCCGCTCAACTAGCCGCCGAAACCTCCAGACTAGAAGGGTTGAAGAATCTGTTTGGTGGTAAAGATGCTCAACAGACAATTCAATCTGGACTGGTGAGTGAATCACCTGGATTGCAAAAATCTCTCAAAGAGTTACAAGAAATTGAATCCAAATTAGCGATCGAAAAAACTCGATTTAGCGACAACGATCCCAGTATCCTGAACTTAAAAGAGAAGCGACAAGCTCTAGTTCAAATTCTCCAAACCCGCTTTAAACAAAGTTTGATTGGCGACAAAGCGTTCCAAGGTAAGGTAGTCGAACTACAACCATCAGGGATTCAAGGCAACCTCATTGCCGACTTTGCTAAAACAGAAGCTCAACGGACGAGCTTACAAAAACAAATTTCCGCACTGGTATATGTTGTTGATGCCTATAAAAAACGAATGAACGCGCTGCCAAAATTGGAACAACAGCAAAACGCGCTCGGACGCAGACTCGAAACAACTAGGACTAACTACAAGACCCTCTTGAGCAAACTCCAAGAAATCGAAATTGCCGAAAATCAAACCCTCGGTAACTCCAGAATTCAAACCCATGCTGAGTTACCCCAAGAACCGATCTCGCCCAAAAAAGCTCAGAATATTGCTATCGGTGGTTTCTTAGGTCTATTCCTAGGTGCAGCAACAGCCTTTCTCCTCGACAGTGCAGATAAACGGATCAAAACATCGGAAGAAGCACGCAGCTTGCTTCCTGGTTACCCTGTCTTGGGCCAAATTCCGGTATTCGAGCAACTGCGTAAATTGCCCAAACTCGGTCAAGGCAATACCAGAAACCCCGGTCAACTGGTGTTAACTGGAATGACCTCAGGGATGGCAGGTGAATCCTTCCGCATGTTGCAGACCAATCTCCAATTTTTGAATGCTGATGACAGTCTCAAAGTTGTGGTGGTTTCTAGTGCTCAGTCTGGAGAAGGGAAATCAACTGTTGCCGCCAACCTCGCATTAGCAGTAGCGGAATTGGGTAAAAAAGTCCTCTTGGTGGATGCAGACATGCGGAAACCTTCCCAGCATCTAATTTGGAGACAAGGTAACTATGAAGGTCTGAGTAATGTCCTCAGCGGACAGTCCGACCAGAAAGCGACAACTACAGAAGTCCAGCCAAATCTCTTTTTACTGACTGCTGGTGTCGTACCACCGAATCCAGTTGTATTGATCGACTCGGTTCAAATGAGCACTTTAATTGCTCAGTGGTCGCAGGATTACGATCTGGTAATTATTGATGCACCGCCACTGACTGTCGCTGCGGATGCGGCAATTTTAGGCACGCAAGCAGGTGGGTTATTATTTGTACTGCGTCCGGGTGTTGCTGACAAAGAATCGGTTGAATATGCCCAAGAAATTCTCACTCAGTCTAAACTCAAAGTACTGGGTATGGTGCTCAATGCCGTCGATCTCGATAAGCAAAGCCGTTATAATCACTACTACTACTCTTCTCAAACAGCCAGAATTGATGAAGGAGGTGTGGCTTCTAAATTATTAGCTGGAACTACAGCTAATCGCACCCGCTAGATTAGGGATTAGGGACTACTAAACAAATCAATCGATAAACGGGGTGTGGGGTTTCTCATGCCCCATATTCTATCAAGCTGAATGCCCAACAGCAAGTATTTCAGATCCCCTCTCCTTGCTCTCTTTCATATATTGATTGAGTGTGTACGATCTTCACCAAGGATTCCCGATCGTCGTAAATGCTGCCCAATAGTAAGGATGGGACAAGTCCCGTTTCAGCAACGGCTGTAACTCCGCTGGCAAACCGCCGCGCACGCGGCGGATGGCACTATTGCCCAGGGTCAAATTGCCTGTGAGCATCGCCACCTGGGTACTGCGTAGCGCATTAGATTTGATGGGTGCAGTTTTCAACTGCTGATAAAAATCCGACATTAGCACCAGTGTACCCACATCATCCACCGACCATAGACTCGCTAATACCGACTTTGCCCCCGACAGCACTGCCAACCCTGCAAACCCTAATTCGGCATTGGGAGTGCCCAATGCTGTGCGGCAAGCACTCAGCACCAACAACTGCACCGCAGGTTTGTCCAGTCGCAAATCGCGAACTCGATCTAATTGCAATCGTCGATCCCAAAACTGAATATAGGAATCCTTTACCGATTTGGCAGAAATATCTGCATGAGTAGCTAAATGTACGATTCCATAAGGAGTCTGAGATCGAGCCTGCTGAAATTGCTTTAATGTAAATGCCTCATTTAAAAATACTTTTCCCTGCCAAAATCCTCGCTGGGTAATTGTTGCTAATTCCAGGGGTACCGCAGGTAAATTTGCATTATCGGTAAACTTATCAGCACCCATGGCTAATACTTTTAGCCCCTTTAAAGTCGTCGATTCTCCAACGGAGAGGCTACGCCAACGAGTTTCTAATAAGTTAAATGCTGGAATAATTGCTAAGTTATAACGCTCGACCAAAAACCGTTGCCCGTCATGCAATGCTGCTAATGTTAATCCTCTTAAGCCCGTGCCCAAGCAAAACAAAATCGTATCGATTTTGTTGGCTTTCAACTCTGCGGCGATCGGCCCAATCAACCAGCGATCTAACTGTTGTGCTGGCGGTAAGTATTCAGCACTGGTCGTTTGAGGGTTGACTAGATTGAGGCGTAAGCTATTGGCAACTTCGGGCAATGTTGTAGCATTTGCCTCCTTGACTGTTTTGTGGATAGTCTCTCCTTTAGCAGTTACTAAAATTAGATGTAAGCCGTCTGGAGTGGGAATAGCATAAAGCAATGCCGAGTTAGACTTAGTATATTTATTAATATTAGCTAATTGTTGCTGAATTTCTGGTAATTCAAAATATTGAGATTTTAATTTGCCTTGATAATAAGTTTCATATTGATATTGCCAACCTAATTCCACTTGCCCGATCGCGTCAACGAAGTTGTTACTATCGAGAGATCGTTGCAACTTCTTGCTGTTTATTGGTTGTGGTTTGGGTATGACACTGAGGTATGGCACCCCAGTAGCTGCGCGATATGGAATGGTAATTGCAATAGAACTAGATCTCGGATAGTTAGAAATATTCAGCACAAGCCATAGACAGGCGATCGAAATTGACATCCAGACGAATTTTTTTTGCTTCATAAAAATCCTCAGGGTTTTCAAAGATATGGTGTAGATGACTCAGCTAATTATTAGCCTGGGGATTAAAGATGGTACCAAAAGTCTTGAAGCAAACAGATCGATCGAGACGGAAGGAGCGTTGAAACATCATCTGGCGATTGCCATAGCTGTCAAAGCCCGATCGTCAGTGGCTGTGAATTTTAGTAATTGGAACAAATATATTAATAGTCCGGACACCTTTTCGGAAAGAGGCTGAAACCCTGGATTTCTCGTTAGTCACCTTCCCATAAAACAAGGCTGAAACCCTCATTTTATCGTTGGCGATCTAAAACTGTCCGGAGTATTGATATATGGTCGATCGATAAAAATTACACTTGTCCCGATTACACCCCATATATACTAGTTATATACTATACTTCCTGTTCGTTTTAACTCATGCGTCAGCGCAAAGATTTAATCGAAATATTCTCCACGTTCCTGCAATTTGAAGACGATCGATCCCAGGGATGGGCGATCGATCCGCGCTTGAATCGAAGTATGACAAGATCTATTCAAGTAGAAGCCCGTGGTAGTGAAGATTTTTGGGCAATTTATTGGTTGCGGCAATACGCCCAAAAATCCGCTGCAACCGATCGGGCGTTACAACAGGAGATCGGACATCTGTCGGCTTATTTGCAGGAAACTTGTTTTTGGGCGGTAAATCGGGTGATGCCACGTGTGAGTTCAATTCAGATGAAGTTGTCGGATTGCTTTCAGGTGGCGATCGCCGATGTGCCCAAGCTATTAGCAGCCTTTGATGCCTCAAAACCGACGGGGTTGAAAACTTATGCTAATACTGTGTTTAGTAATTGTTTGCGGGATCATTTGCGGCAACGACGGGAGATTGATTTTTGTACTGATTGGGGATTGCTACAAAAAATCAGCCGCAAACGCTTGTTAGATGCCCTGACAGCGAATAATTTTGATAAAGTATCGTGCGATCGGTATTATGTGGCGTGGCAGGCTTTAACCAGTCATCATAGCTCTGAGAAGTCGCCCAAACTCCGCTCGATCGCTGTCCCCGAGGCCCAGACTTGGCAACTCATCGAACAGTCTTACAATCGAGATCGGAAAGAATTTCCGCATTTAACCGCCGCGACTGCCAAAGAACTGGAAAAATGCTTACTGGATGCGGCTAAAAAGGTGCGGAGCTATCTCTATCCCACTGTCAATTCTTTAAATGTCAAGAAGGGCGATGACACCGAAGCAGACTGGGAAAGCGATCTAGTCGGGAATGAAGCCGAGCCGATGGTGTATCTAGAAGAGCAGGAAACCAGAGCCGAACGCCAAACCCAACAGCAGCAAATGGTAGCGGTGTTACACGAGGCGATCGGCAAGCTCGATGAACCCGCAGCCCAGTTGTTGACACTTTATTATCGCGATCGAGCAACCCAGCAAAATATTGCCCAGCAACTAGAAATTCCCCAATATACCGTGTCGCGGAAGCTCTCCAGAGTTCGGGAAACCTTGCTCAAAGAGATCGTGGCTTGGGGACAAACCACATTGCATATTGAGCCGACTTCAGACGTGATTGCTGCTATCAGTCCTCTACTGGAAGAGTGGTTAGAATCGTTTTATAAACAAGCCAAGCACCCCGAAAAATCATGACACTCGAACTCATCCCGATTACCCAACTTGCCCTACCCATTCCGACACCAATGAGCGATCGAGCTTGGCAACAAGCACAGGCTTATCGAACTATTGAATCACGGTGGAATTCTTACCTTAACCAAATTGCCAGCCAATCGATCGCCACAGACTTAGCGGCAGACTTCCCCCAGATCCAGATCTCGCTAGATTCAGATACTTGGCAATTTGTCAATGGTAGCGTGTTGGAATTGAATGGAAAACGGCTCGTTCTGTTGCCATCCAAAGCGATCGATCGGAGCGAATTAGTTATCCCTCAAGAATGGGTCGATATTCCCGCCTGGGCAGGGGATTACTTCCTGGGGATACAAATTGACCCCGATACCGAAATGCTACATTGCTGGGGCTATACGACCCATCAGATGATGAAATCGAAAGCCAGGTATGATGCCCGCGATCGCACTTACCATCTCGATGCCCATCATTTAATTGCCGATGTATCCGGTTTGTCGGTTGTTCAGCAGCTCAACCCCAACGAAGTTACTCAAACGGCAATTGCACCGCTTAATATTGTGGCGGTAACTCAAGCAGAGAATCTACTCCAACGATTAGCGACAGTCCCCAATCCCCGCTTAGAAATCCCGTTTGAATTGTGGGGTGCCTTGGTAAGTGATCGCCATTGGCGACAACGATTAGTTGCATTACGTCAAAGCCAAACATCTCCACAAACCGACTTAACCACTCGTCTGGGCGGTTGGCTTCAAAACGCTGTTAGTACTGGTTGGCAAGCCGTAGAAGACTTCCTGGGCGAGGATGCCGAATTAGGCTTGGCATTTCGCCAAACGACAACGCCAACTTCCACCATCCGCCGAGTCAAAGCGTTGCAATTACCCGAAGCTGGCGTGTCGTTATTGCTCCTAGTGTCAGTGGCACCAGCAGCAGACGAACGCTTGGGCATTGAGATCCAACTAAGATCGATCGACAATACCGAAATTCTCCCCGCAAACTTAACCTTAACCCTACTTGCTAGCGATAATGAAGTGATAAAATCTGTTGTCACGCGCGATCGAGATAATGCCATTCAGTTACCACGATTTCGGTTAAACTCCGGCACAGAATTTCAGATTCAAGTGCAATTAGACGCAACAACTGTGAACGAATCTTTTCTGGTGTGAATATCAGAATTCAAAGCTATTCGATCGTCAATCGGATGCTGTAGTGCTAATGTTCGATCGCCTTCAATCGTTATTGGAGGGGTTGGGCGGGTTTGGTTGAGGTTGTTTTTGCAATTCGATTATTTTTAGCATAAAGCGGCGTTTTTATGCGGGGGGAACCCCCGCATAAAAAAACGACAAGACACCCGCCCCTACGAGAGATCGGAATGGTTGGAATGTGGAATTGCTGTTGAGATAGAGGGAACTTCTATTATTTTTTCGATATGGAACGTTTGCTGGTACTAAATTTGGGCAATGGCGATCTCCAGACAGGCTTGCCTAGTATCATCGCCCAACTATGGGAAGATACTACTGCACAACCGATGCAAATGGCGGGGAGCTTGCCTGCGGTGCCCGAATTAGCCCGATTGATGTCGCAGTGGCAAACTTTATATTTCGCGCTGTATGCCCATTTAGGTTGGCGGCGCAGTGCGCGGGATAGCTTTGAATTTGATGATCTCGCAGATGTTAGGCAGATTTCCCAGGCGGAATTTGAATCAGTTTGTCAGCAGTTACAAATATACCTGAATCAATGGTTGAATAGCGATGGGTTTGGGCAAATCCAGCGGCAGATTCGTACCTATCTTAGCCCAGACGATCGGATTAGAATTGCGATCGCCTCTAATGATGGCAGTTTATTACAATTACCGTGGCATTTGTGGCAACTCCTAGACGATTATCCCACAGCGGAAATTGCATTGAGTCCGGCTGAATATGCCCGTTCCCAGCCAGCCCCAGCTCGGATTAAACCAGCGCAGGTGAGCATCCTAGCGATTTTAGGGAACAGTCATGGCATCGATGTCGAGTACGACAGACAGATTTTGTCCCAACTTCCCCAAGCCGATATCCACTGGTTAATTGAGCCTAGTAGCGAACAATTACAAGCACAACTTTGGGAGCAAAAATGGGATCTGCTATTTTTTGCTGGGCATAGTTCCAGTCAGGGGCGGGGCTGTATCCAAATTAACGCTACCGAAACCTTAACGATCGATCGGCTCAAATATGGCTTGAAACGGGCGATCGCCAATGGACTCAAACTCGCCATCTTCAACTCCTGTGATGGTTTGGGGCTGGCGCGGGACTTAGCCGAGCTGCGGATTCCCCAAACGATCGTCATGCGTCAACCCGTACCCGATCGCGTGGCGCAGGAATTCCTCAAAACCTTTCTCCAGACTTTTTCAGCCGGACAATCGTTGTATTACTCCGTCAGGGAAGCTCGCGAAAAATTACAGCTACTAGAAAGTGACTTTCCCTGTGCAACTTGGCTTCCAGTCATCTGTCAAAACCCAGCCGAACCTGCGGCGGTGTGGGCTGATTGGTGTCAGCCTAAAATTCCCGCTCCAGCCATTGAGATCAATCGATCGGTGTCTGCTTTACCTCAGCGCAATTGGCGAAAATCTGTATCTCAATCGATTGTATCGATTGCTGTTGGTAGTGCGATCGCCACCGGAATCGCCCTGGCTGCAAAATCTCTCGGTTGGCTGCAACCATTAGAACTAGCAATTTACGATCGATCGATCCAAACCCGCCCGATCGAACCCACCGATCCCCGCTTATTAATTGTCACCCTCACTGACGAAGATGTCCGCGCTCAACGCCGTCAAACCGCCTCAGGATCGATCTCCGACTCATCATTAGACAAACTACTCCAAGTCTTAGTCACAGCTCAACCCAGCGCGATCGGCTTAGATATTTATCGAGATTTTGAGACGACATTACCAACGCTCAAATCCGAGCTAGCCGATAACGATCGACTATTTAGCATCTGCAAGCGTCCCGATGTTCAACATGACACTACTGGCGTAGCCCCAGCCCCCGAAGCTCCGCCCGAAGCCATTGGATTTAGCGATTTCGTCCAAGATTATGATGGTGCTGTGCGCCGACACCTCATCGCTATGGATTCCAAATCTACATCCCAATGTCGATCGGGAACCGCCTTGAGCAGCCTATTAGCCATGCGTTATTTAGCCGATCGAGATATTCCGATCCAATTTAGCCAAAATAGTTTACAAGTGGGCAAACAATCGCTCGCCCCCCTCGCCGAAAATGCCGGAGGTTATGCCGCCCAGGATGCGCAGGGGCTGCAAGTGATGCTCAATTATCGTCGTACCGCCCAAGGCATCGCCCAAACCGTCACACTACAACAAGCTCTCTCAGGGCAATTGCCCCCAGATACAATTAAAGACCGGATTATCCTGATTGGTTCAATTAATCCCAGTAGTAACGATTTTTGGGCCACCCCATTTGGTTCCGGTTTTCCGCAAAAACAGCCTGGTGTCTTCATCCATGCCCAGATGGTGAGCCAAATTCTCAGTGCAGTCCAAGACAATCGCCCCTTATTGTATCCAGTTACATTTCCCCACCTCATTATCTTCTCGATCGGTAGTGCCATCATTGGCGGCGCGATCGCCTCTATCCGCACGAGATCTGGTCAGTGGCTCCTGCTGGGGGGATCGATCGCCATAATTTACGGCACTGCTTGGCTCTGTTTAAATCATGGATTGTGGCTCCCAATGGGAATGCCCATTCTATCCTTAGCTGCGTCATCCCTATTGGTATCCGCCTCCCGTTCGATCCCAAATCCAGCTTAAAACTATGAAAACTGCCCATCCACTCCACCAAATCACTCAAAACTTGCGTCTAGTCACCATCTTTTTCCTATCGGCGATCGTCACCATCACATCTCCCACCCTCGCCAACCCCCCTACTCCCCCCCAACCAAGCCTCAAAATCCGCTGGAAACCACCCATCCCACCCAGCTCACTCGGCATCCCAGGAAATCGCGCTCAAGGTGGCGGCACACGCGGTTGTCAACCCTATCGTGGCATCACCGCATTAGTGCCAAAATTGCCTGGGCAAATTTTCTGGGGACAAACGATCGACGATCGCCCCACAGTCTGGCTGAATACACCCCAAGGATTGGAGCGGGATTTACTGATGGAGATTGCCGTGCGCGAACAAAATGGCAAGCTGCTCGCCAAACAGTCATCCACAACCAAGCGTAAAATATCATCGGGCACGATCGGCATCTTATTTCCGCCCACAGCAGTACTGAAAATCGATCGTACCTATCATTGGACAGTAGCTTTCTACTGTGATACCGATGAGCGAGTCGATCGTCCTTTCCTCGTCCAAGCACAAATTGGGCGGATTGCCCCACCCACAGCCCTCACCACTGCTAAATCCGACTTGGAGAGTATCCAAATCCTGGCCGAAAACGGCATTTGGTACGACGCACTCACTCAAATAGGTGATCGGTTTCGCAAAACCAAAGATCGAAAGACAGCCACTGTTTGGGCGGCATTACTAAAATCGGCTGGCATTAATGGCAGCGATCGAATTCAGGATTGTTGTCAGTAGTAGAAAGAAAGAAAATCTTCAATCGCCACTACCCCTGCATAAACCAAAAATTCCTGACGTGTATCTGCTCACAAGCAAAAACACTCATACACAACAGGAAACAAAATCATGAACTTTCTAAACTCGATTACAACTCTCGGTTTGGCTGTGGCTAGTGCGGCGACGATGATTGCTACTCAGATTGCCCCAACAGTCGCTCAAACGCCTCAGACTCGCACCATCACATTTTTCAATCAAGGTGGCTACACTGCCCGCTATTTCATCACCGCACCTGGAATAAAAACCTTTGATAGCCAAACAATGCTCCTCGGTCAGAAAAAAACCGTGACCGTCCCTGCGTTTACCAATGTCACGGTGACAGGTCGCCGTGAAGACAATCGCCAGGTGATTTTTCAACGCTCCTTCCGTGTCGATAACTCTGTTTGCTTCAAGACCTTTGGTACTATCTTCAATCCCCAGGTTAATAATAGCTGCAATTAATGGATGATCCGATCGACGGGGAGGATGGGAGTTGATATTTTACAATCTAGTAGCGAAAATTAATAAGTAGGTACCTTAATAAAAAAGAGTGCTGGAGTCAGCACCCTTTTTTATTGCTACTGGAAAAAGTTTTAAAGAGAAAGAAAAGTCATCCTTTTAACCACCAAAGTTATGCCCACTTTGCCTGCTGCACCTCCAGATAATATTGCCAGCCGTCAAGCAGAAATCATCTCCAGATGGCGGCAAGGATTGCGTCTAGGGCAGCGGACTCTTGCAGATTGGCAATCTGGGCAACTGGCTGTATCAGCAGTGCCAGGAGCGGGAAAATCCCATAGTATGGCAGTAGCGGCAGCGATAACAATCGCCAGAGAGAAGTTGCATCAACGCCGCCAGTTGATAATTGTCACCCTGACTCGATCGGCAGCGGCGAATATTAAGGATAAAATTAAAAGTTGTCTCAAAGAATTGGGATTGCCTCCGATCGGCTATAGCGTTAATACCATCCACAGTTTGGCATTGAGTATTGCGACTAAGCATCCAGAATTATCAAAACTAGATTTAACAGATCGAACCTTGGTCATGCCATCTAGCAATCATAAACTGATTGAAGATACTATCCAAAGCTGGCTGAATCAGAACCCTGATAGTTATCGTTGTCTACTAGCAGGGGAGAGCTTCGACGGTGAGGAGACAGAACGATTGCGCCGTCAGTCAGTATTGCGGACGGAAATATTGCCCAGTCTGGCATTTACTGCTGTGCGGGAAGCTAAAAGTTCGGGCTTGTCGCCAGATGAGTTGTGGGCGATGGCGAGGTTGTATCCCGATCGATACGATATTTTGGGCATTTGTGCTGGACTCTATCAGGCTTATCAGGAGCTGCTAGAGAGCAAAAGCTACTCAGACTACGATGAGATGATTGCAGGGGCATTGCGGGTGATGTCAGACCCAACTGCCAGAAGATTGTGGCAGCAACAAGTTCATGCTGTATTTGAAGATGAAGCCCAAGATTCTAGTCCCCTACAGGAAAGATTACTCCGCCAATTGGCGGGTATTCCCGATCGATCCGAACTTCCGCCCAATCTGATTCGGGTTGGCGATCCCAATCAAGCGATTAATTCTACCTTTACCCCTGCCGATCCTCGGTATTTTCGCGATTTTTGTCAGGAGTGTAGCGAGATCGTCGATGCAGGTTCATCGTCGCGCCTGGAAAAAATGGAACAAGCCGGACGCAGTAACCAGATGATTATGGATGCTGCTAATTTCGTGCTGAATTGGGGGAATAAATGGCTCCAACCACCAACACAAAGCTCGCCAGAGAACGATCTACAAAATACTGAATCTGTCTTCTGGCTGCAAACTATTCGTCCGGTATCAGCAGGAGATGCTCAACCAAATCCCATTGCTCAAGATGGCGGGTTAGAGTTGCATCTGCCGATTGATGTGTATGAATCTGTCCGATCGATCGAGCAGCGACTAACAACTCTATTCAAGGCAAATCCAACAGCAAATGCATCAATTTTAGTACGGGAAAATCGACAGGCAAGATTTATTTTCGATCGGTTAGCAGATTGGAAGAGATTGCATCCCGAAATTAAACTCTACGAAGCAGGTGAAGGCGATCGAACCTCAAAGATTCCTGGGGAAATACTGACACTATTTCAGTTTATTATTCGACCGCATTCTTCAGAGTACCTCAAATCTGCACTCAAAGTTTTATTAGAACGTAAATTAATTGCCGCTCAAGATCTGGATGCTCTAGCCATATTTCCCGAACGGTTTCTCTATCCCAGCATTTTAGAAACTCCTCAAACTCCCACCGTAGAAAGAGCGCGAGAAATCTGTTGCGAGTTACTGCGATCGAGACTGACATTACCCCATTATCAACTGATTAGTTATTTGGGCGATCGATTAAATTATCAATCTTCCGAACTGGCAACGGCTGATAAGTTAACCGATAGAATTGCTTTGCAAACATATGGACGTGGCTCAATCTATACGGCGATCGAAGTTCTCCAGGAAATCGTCAGGACTGAAGGCTTTGAAAACATCGATGATGGCTCGGAATCTCGCTATACAGCCTCGGGACAAGTGACGATTATTACCATGCACAAGGCAAAGGGTTTAGACTGGGATTATGTATTTATTCCATTTTTGAGCGATAAAATACCTGGACAATTATGGACTCCACAAGGTGCTAAATTCTTAGGTGATTTTACATTAGCAGAAGTCGCTCGTGCCAAAATTCGCGCTCATTTACATCAACAATCTTTACCTACGCCCAAAGATGCCTGGAATTTAGCTAATTATCTCAAACAAGGTGAAGATCTGCGATTATTATATGTGGCAATTACCAGGGCTAAGAAATTATTATGGTTAGCAGCAGAAAAAGAAGCACCATTTTTATGGAATCGATTTAATTGGCAGCAGGGAGACAGATTGCAAGAGAGTAAACCATCACCATTATTTACTGCTCTATGCAAACAATTTCCTCAGTTAGTTAAGAGGTGAAATGAAATTCAGAAATCTAATTAATATATTTATGCTGATATTTAAATATGCCAGAATATCGTCGTGCTAATATTCCTGGGAGTAGTGTATTTCTCACGCTGACTACTTACAACCGAATAAAGCTATTTTCAGTACCAGAAAACATCGATAAATTAAGACAAGCTTGCGGCGTAGTTGTAGCGGAGAAGCCGTTTACGATTGATGGCGCAGTTATCCTGCCCGAACATATTCACTTCTTGTGGACTTTAGCACCTGGAGATCGCGATTATTCGTATCGAGTGGGACGGATGAAGGTGTTATTTACTCGTGCTTTACGCGGGGCAAATAATCTACCTGATGATGTATGTGAATCGCGGCGGAAACATCGGAAAAGTGATGTTTGGCAGCGGCGATTTTATGAGCATACGATTCGGGATGAGTTCGATTTTCGGAAGCATTTAGATTATTTACATTTCAATCCGGTTAAGCATGGGTTGGTAAAGTGTGTGCATGATTGGGAGTATTCGAGTTTTCATCGTGGAGTAGAACGCGGTGAGTATTATTTCGGTTGGGGTTGTCAGTGTAATGGTAATATTTTCACACCAGCGGTAACAAGTTTGGCAAATTTAGAGATGGGTGAATAGCCTAAATTATCCCGTAGGGTAGGCAGTGCCCACAGACCATTTTCGACTTAGTAATTAATATAAATATTTTAGTTTAGTTAACGTCAGTTCTGGTTAAGGATTACCGATCGATCGCTTTCTGCTCCGCTCTTTACCCGCCTGGGGATTAATCCCCAGGCTAATAGCTCGAGTCTGTTAAAACAGACTAACAAGAATCTATCAGTCTGTTTTAACAGACTTGAACTATTTTTAGTAGCGGGTGGTAATGGAACGAAGCCAGAAGTCATTGCGCGGAGATCCTTAACCCGAACTGACGTTTAGTTAGTATCGATCGATCGGTGTAGAGATTGTTCGATCGAATCAAACCGTTCAAGTTCTGATTGCTTCGGCTGTATATGGTCTGTGGGCACTGCCCACCCTACATTTCTGTGAAGCAGTTGGGGAAGGTATTAGTGAGTTACGGATGTTTTTTGGCCCAGGCTACAGGGTTTATTTTGGCGAAAGCGGTAATGATATTGTCATTCTGCTCCGTGGTGGGGACAAAGATAGCCAAGATAAGGATATTCAACAGGCAAAAATATACTAGCAGGAGTATTTAATCGATGAGGAAGTATAGAACTATAGGGGAAGTGGAAGA
The DNA here is from genome assembly GCF_031418915.1 of Chamaesiphon sp. VAR_48_metabat_135_sub. NCBI lineage: Bacteria > Bacillati > Cyanobacteriota > Cyanophyceae > Gomontiellales > Chamaesiphonaceae > Chamaesiphon > Chamaesiphon sp. VAR_48_metabat_135_sub. The sequence goes on from NZ_JANOJV010000059.1 coordinate 60,777, forward strand.
AGAATATCTTCGCAATCATCCTGATGAGATTGATGATTACATTACCATTTTGTTTGATGAATATGCTGAAAGTGGCGATACACAGGCACTTTTATCATCTTTGAGATCGATCGGGCGTGTCAATGGCACGATCGATCTGACAGCAGACACAGAACTCAGCGATCGAGAAAATCTCCAATTTGACAGTATGAATGCGATCGATAAAGAAAAGCATTAAAATCACCAAATTCTCTCGATCGAGTAAGCATCAAAGGCTTTATCTATACTGGCAATCGGTATTTTTTCATTCATAGCTTGAGCAATAATTAATCGATCGAAAGGATCTCGATGATGAAGTGGTAGGAGATCGAGCATATAAATATGCGATAACTCAATCTGCATAATTTTAATCTGATTTTCGCTAACTTGTGTCGCGATAATATCTGGCAAAGGTCGAGGCAGACTTAACTTACCTAACGAAACCTTAATCTGAATTTCCCAAATACTTGCCAAACTAACCCATAGTTCATTATCTACATCAAAGATAATATTTTGGACGCGATCAGAAATATTGGATACATCATTTGCCCACCAAATTAATACCTGTGTATCCAGAATGATTTTCAATCTTCTACTCCCAACCAAAAAGCATTGGGTAGTGGCTCGTTAAAATCGTCACTCATCACAATTTTACCCTGTTCTAAATTGGGTGTGCGTTGGCGTGTTGTGGTTGCGTTGGCGTAGCCTCCGCTGTGCGGAATCGATCTGGGATGTTGACGTTTAATAGATTTAACAAACTTTAGCACTTCAGACAATAGTTCTTCTGATGTTGATTCTAGTTCGCTGACGATTAGCTCTTTAGTATTCACGTTGGTCTAACCTCTCTGCACGAGAATCGTTTGGCTAAATACTGCTACTTTCTAGTATAGATCGCTATCGTCAGATCGGGCGTGTCAATGGCACGATCGATCTGACAGCAATCGCGGAACTCAGCCATCAAGATAATCTCCAATTTGGCAGTGTGAATGCGATCGTACAATCGATGGGCTATCGGCTCATGCCTCAAAAGTTACCACAACCAAATTCAGCTATACATTAGTGAGAAGTTTGGCAATATCTGCAAGGAAGCATTGTGATAAGAGCTTTCGTAATCTCTAGCTAAAAACCAGAATTATTACTAGTTTGTCGCCATTGTCTAATTTGTGCGATCGCATCCTGAGCGTATTGCTGTTTGCCCTGCTGTTGGTATAGTTGCAACGCTTGCTGCATATCCGAGATCGCACCTTTGAGATCGTTTGATTTAGCTTTAACTAGAGCTAGATTGTAGTAGGATTCAGCATACTTCGGGTTGAGAGCGATCGCTTGGGTTAGGTCAGCCAGTGCACCCTGAATATCGTTGAGCTTTTTATTTTTCAGAGCATCACGATTGATGTAGGATTCAGCATCCTTCGGGTTGAGAGCGATCGCTTGGTTATAGTCAGCCAGTGCGCCCTGAACATCGTTGAGCTTTTGATATTTCAGAACACCGCGATTGTTGTAGGCTTCAGCATCCTTCGGGTTGAGAGCGATCGCTTGGTTATAGTCAGCCAGTGCGCCTCGATTATCTCCTTTATTATACTTTTGCACTGCTGACGCAAAGTAATCATCTACCTTCAGTGCCGTATTTTGTGGGATCGGTGCTACCTGCCCACCTAGCTCGACACCCATATTACTTGCCACCGTAGCGAAGCGATTGACAGGAATACCAAGATTGAATCCGGTTTTGGCATCATTTTCATCGCGATCTCCTCTACCATGAATGGCGACTAGCTCACCATCGCTATTTAATACAGCACCACCACTCATGCCTGGGAGAGTACTATTACTGTAGACCAGAGAATAACCATTCTCCAGCACTTTATTACTATTAGCTGTAACCTTCCCTTCTCTGAATACAAATATCAACTCGTTTATGGCTTTACTCCCACCTGGAAATCCTGCCACATATAAGTCCATCCCTGACTTGATAACGTTGCAGTTTCCGAGTTTGGCGGTAGGATATTTAGTTGTCGATTTGAATTTGACAACGGCTAGATCGATACTACCAGGCGCGGAGCGAATCGAGCTGCTGATGACTTCGTAAGCTCGATCGTCTGGTGTAGTAATTTTATAGCTAACTTTATTCTTCACCACATGAGCGGCGGTGAGAACGGTATAGATGTCGCCTTGATGTTGGAGAATAACTCCGAACCATTAGGGATGAATCCATCTTTGTCTTTAGGTGCGGTGATTAAAACAGTAATTGCTGTGGCTGTATCCGCAATCTCAACCGAGGTTTTAGCAGATGCGATCGATTGTACCAGGGGAATTGTAGCTGCGATGCCGATTAGTCCTACCCACAACGAGATTCTAGATGACATAATTGTGTATTGATTTGGTTATGCTATCCCGATTCATCCGCACTAATCTGAGTCGCACTACTTTTTGTCTAGCTTGACTCCCATTTCACTTGCCACAGCCACAAATCGATCGGAATACCGAGATTAAAGTCAATTTTGTTGCCATTTTCATCTCGATCTCCCTGAATGATAGAGCAACCATTCTCAAATATTTTATTGCTATGGGCGATGACAGATCCGTGCGCGAACCCAAATGTTGACTGGTTTATCGCTCTGCTTGTGCCTGGAAATCCTGCGAAGGAATAAAGATTTAATAATATCCAAATCTGCACTCGTCGCAACCATCAGTAGGGGCAATTCATGAAGCGGCGTTTTTATTCGGGGGTTCCCCCCGAAAAAAAAAACGACAAGACAGCGGCTCGCGCTCCTCGGCTTTGCCGAGGGTTTAGCGAGACAAGACATTGCCCCTACCATAAATTTCAGGTGTTGCCTAAAAAGTAAATCATACCCAGATTCAGCAACGCCGATTTTCGTTCCCAAAGGCTCTGCCAACGAATCGATCGGTTAAAATATAAATACCCCACCAGTAACAAAACTCAGCGGGGATAGACAGTTAAATATTCACAACCACCATGACTCAATCTCGCGAACCGAACGACCGCGATTTGTTTACCCGCATCGCTCAAATTGAGTACAGACTGACTAAAATCGAGAATACTCAAGAGCAACTAGAGCATACGATGATTCCTGGAGGCTACATTACCGAAGCATTCGAGAGCGTACATCGAGAAATCGATGAATTTAGACAGGATGTTAACAGTCGGTTAGACGAACAAAACCGGAAGATCGATCTCATCCTTCGACATGTTACTGGTATGGGTAACGATAATTCCTAACGATCGATCGCATTAATGACATCTAGCAATCGATCGTTGCTACCTGGTGACATCACCGAACGGCGGGTTTTAAATTAAATCATTGGCTTCGTTTTAGAAGGATAGGATGAACCCGCCCCGACAAATCCTAATTCTCCCGATCCACAAGTGTATTTGAATCGTCTCCATCTGCGTCATTTTCGGAATTATCGGGAACAGGAAATCATTTTTTCTGCACCCAAGACAATTTTACTTGGGGATAATGCTCAAGGCAAATCTAATCTATTAGAAGCGGTAGAATTATTATCAACACTCAAGAGTCATCGAGTTTCACGCGATCGAGATTTAGTCTTCGCAGGGGAAAATGAAGCTAGAATTACCGCTCAATTGACGCGCAAACATGGCTCGATCGATCTGGCTTTAACACTTAGGGATAAAGGTAGGCGGACAGCTACGGTAAATAGAGAAAATCTCAAGCGACAACTGGATTTTTTAGGAATATTAAATGCCGTAGAATTTTCAGCATTAGATCTAGATTTAGTGCGTGGTAATCCCGAAATTCGCAGACATTGGATCGACTCATTACTATTTCAAATTGAGCCAGTTTATGCACATATTCTACATGAATATCAACGAGTATTAAAACAACGCAATAGTTTACTCAAACAAGCAGAACATCGGACATTAGATCCAGCCGAACTAGAATCGTGGAATTATCAATTAATTCTGACTGGCACTAAAGTAATCCGCCGTCGGATGAGAATTATCGACAGACTCGCACCGATCGCTAAAACATGGCATACTAAAATTAGTAAACAGACCGAAGAATTGACAATCACTTACGCGCCAAATATAATTGCCATAGAAAATACACCCGAATCAATTTATCAGGCATTTGTCGATCGATTGCATCTCCGTCGCGTAGCTGAAGAAAGTTTGGGGAATACCCTGGTTGGTCCGCATCGGGATGAGATAGAATTGACCATTAATAATACTCCTGCGAAATCTTATGGTTCCCAAGGACAACAACGCACCCTAGTTTTAGCACTAAAATTAGCAGAGCTAGAACTGATCGAACAAATCGTCGGCGAACCACCATTATTACTCCTCGATGATGTTTTAGCCGAACTCGATCTCACTCGTCAAAATCAACTGCTGAGTGTCATTGAAGATCGCTTTCAAACGCTGATTACGACTACCCATTTAGGTGCATTCGATGCCAAATGGTTAGATTCATCCCAAATTTTACACGTTCGATCGGGTAAAATCATTCAAGCTTAACCTCTACCAGATCCCCGACTTCTTAGAGAAGTCGGGGATCTGTTCCCGCCGCGTAGAAGTTGGCTTCATTACTACTCTCTACTCCCTACTGCCTACCCCCTATTTTATGAGTGATGAATTGGTAATTCCACAGTTAATTGTCGGACTGGGAAATCCTGGAACTAAATATGCCCAGACTAGGCACAATGTGGGATTTGATGTACTAGATAATCTTGCTAAACGTTGGCAGATTAGTTTTAGCGACCGCAAGCAGTTTCAAGGTATTTATGGTGAGGGATTTGGGAGCAATAATGCTAAAATTAGACTACTGAAACCGCAAACTTTCATGAATCTATCCGGTCAGTCAGTTCGATCAACAATCGATTGGTTTAAGCTATCGCCAGAGTCAGTATTAGTCGTCTATGACGATCTCGATCTACCCCTAGGTAAAATTAGATTACGGTTGTCGGGTTCGGCAGGCGGACATAATGGGATGAAATCAATTATTTCCCATCTAGGAACGCAAAATTTCCCCAGAGTCAGAATTGGCATCGGCAAAAGTTCTGGGGAAAAAGATACTATTTCTCACGTACTCGGCAAATTTTCAGCAGTAGAAACGCCGATTGTCAATGAAGTAATTTATCTAGTTAATGACTCGATTGAGATGAGCCTAAAACAAGGTGTCGAAAAAGCGATGAGCCTGTACAACAGTAAATCGGTTCCCGTACCAGAGAGCGAGTAACTCACCAAATTATCTTGACGATCGATACAGCACTTTTTTTGTAGTATGCAGTACGTTGCTAGTGATAAAAGGGGGGAGCGGGGGTAAGATCGTACTTCACAATCTAGGAAAGTGCTGTAACCAAGATATTTATTAGCAGAAGTTAAGATCGATATCTATTTAGTTAAATGATCCACTGGCGAAACATTGGTGGATGGATCGGTATTGGTGAAAGTGGAGATACCTTGGGAAAAACGATCCGCACGATCGCGATTGTCTTTAACTGGACTAGAATTAGGCGATCCCGATCTGACACTTTTTGCTTGAAAAGACGGGTTAAGCTTGAGACTAGCAAGAACAGCCTCAACTGGTGGTGGCGAAATCTCATTTGGAATAGATACTTTTTTACTGAGATGACTGGTAGCAATCACCTTAGATTGAGGTTTAGCGAATACTGGGTAACTAGACCAGATTGAGAGGATAGATACGCAGATCGCGATCCATAGATGGTGGGGTAGATTTTGCATCGGGGGAAAATTTAAGACGAAGGGTTTATCTGTTAACTTACCCATTGCGACGACCGAAATTATAAATTGTTCTCGATCGATTTTGCAACAATAGCAGTAGCCTCTGAAGATATCCTATTAGCTGGCAACTCACCAAGAAATTCCCCACGTCAGCGACCAAGGATGCTAGGATCGCATACAGCAAGAGAAGAAGTGAAGAAAAAAAGGACAACCCAATGGCAGAGATAAATAAGTCAATATCCTTCGACGGTAGGGATATTCGGCTTAAAGTTGGTGTATACGCACCCCAAGCTGGTGGTAGCGTTTTGATTGAATCTGGCGACACCAGTGTATTAGTTACCGCAACTCGATCGAAAGGACGTGAAGGAATTGATTTCCTACCTTTACTTGTAGACTATGAAGAGAGAATCTACGCAGCCGGACGGATTCCAGGCGGATTCTTGCGACGAGAAGGCAGAGCACCAGAAAAAGTTACCTTGATTAGTCGATTGATCGATCGACCGATGCGTCCATTATTCCCTGAATGGTTACGCGATGATATCCAGATTGTGGCTACCACAATGTCTCTGGACGAATTAGTCCCCCCAGACGTACTAGCTGTAACTGGAGCGTCGATCGCGACATTACTCGCTGGACTCCCCTTCAATGGACCGATGGCGGCGGTACGAGTCGGTTTAGTTGGGGATGATTTTATTATCAATCCGACTTATCGCGAAATTTCAATTGGTGACTTGGATCTAGTCGTCGCTGGTACTCCCGACGGGATTATCATGGTCGAAGCTGGTGCCAATCAGTTACCCGAACAAGATATCATCGAAGCGATCGATTTCGGCTATGAAGCAGTCCTAGAGCTAATTACTGCCCAACGGGAATTACTCGCAGAACTGGGAATCTCGATCGTTCAAGCTGAGAAACCAGCGACAGATCCTACCCTGGAAAACTTCCTCCAAGAACGCACCACCGAAAGCATCAAAGTTATCCTCGGTAAATACGAACCCAAAGGCGTTCGCGATACCGAACTAGATGCGATCAAAGCGAAAGCAGTCGAAGAAATCGCCGCTCTCCCAGAAACAGATCCGATTAAAGTTGCCGCAGCTAGCGATAGCAAAGTTGTCAGCACCCTGTTCAAAAGCATCACCAAGAAAATGATGCGGCAACAGGTAATCGAAACCGGACGACGGGTAGACGGACGCGCACTCGACGAAGTTCGCCCCATCTCTTGCTTCGTCAGCGTGCTACCCAAGCGCGTTCACGGTACAGGTTTATTCAATCGTGGACTGACTCAAGTCCTCTCCACTTGTACCCTCGGTACTCCAGGCGATGCTCAGGATCTAGGCGACGATCTCAATCCAGAGAATACCAAACGGTATCTGCACCACTATAATTTCCCGCCTTACTCCGTCGGTGAAACTCGACCCATGCGTGCCCCAGGACGGCGCGAAATCGGTCATGGTGCCCTCGCAGAACGCGCTCTCCTACCCGTATTGCCAACTAAAGACGAGTTCCCATACGTACTGAGAATGGTCTCAGAGGTGCTATCTTCTAATGGCTCCACCTCAATGGGTTCCGTCTGTGGTTCGACACTCGCATTAATGGACGCTGGCGTACCAATTACTAAACCCGTTAGTGGTGCAGCGATGGGATTAATCAAAGAAGGCGACGAAGTGCGCGTCCTGACTGATATCCAAGG